>DASVEA010000091.1:0-7338 GCA_036380815.1 Nitrospiraceae bacterium | reverse complement strand
ACGGAGTGTGATGGCTTCTACTTCTACTTTGCCGCTGAGCAAAGGCAAGAGTTTAACCCCGACGTCCAGCGACGTGAGAGAAGCAAAGGGGCTTGAACCGAATGCCGGGTCGTCCAGCACGGCAAACCCGGCCACCCTGGCACCGATTCGCGGCCAGATAGTCAGGCGGATGTCTTGCAGCTGAACCTTGCGATTGAGCGCGTCTTCGATGAGTGGCTTGTATTGGTCTTGATACTTGTTGAGGTCAATCAGGAAGGGAAGTGCCAGGATTATTCCGACTACCACGACTACTACAGTAAGTAGTCCTATGACGATTTTCATCAGCGTGCCTCCTTACAAGCTTCTGCCAGTATAGAAAAGGGTTCGACCACGGTCAATGTGAGTTAGTGAGCCTCTGGAAAACAAAGGGGGTGAGATTAGCAGGATGCTGAAAAAGTCCGCCACAGGGGAGGGGGGGCCAGGTGCCCTTCTTGCTAGCAGAACGCGCACGATGAAACTGTGCTCGTTCGATGCGCGCAGTAAAGGGCAGCCTTGGCCACTCCCCTAAAGAGAGGTAGAAAGAATTGGAAGGGCCTCGCTCAACCCGCGCAATGGGGGACTCATCCGGGCCATCATTGGACAACCTAACGAACAAGCGTGGGAGGACCACCTATAGTCGCTCGCTGCGGCCTTGCCTGGGACAAGGCCAAGTCCCTGGGCGAAGAGGCTGTCTTGGCAGACTCAAGGGGGAAGGTGAAATTACCGCCAGAGTTGGGAAGGTAAGAAGTCTGTCCTTTTTGAGCATCCTGCAAGGGTGTTCTTCCGTTGGGCCGCTCGACTGAGCTCGTCGCAGGCACACGTGCGGGCCAGTGAAGTTCTAGCGGTCCACAGAGTTTTTACTCAGCCTTCTAGAATTCTAGGGTTGAAAGGATCCATGCAGATAGATCGACGTAACACTGTTCGGTTACGTCATCAGAGGCGCTGTCCAGGCACGCGCGATTCATCGGGGATTACGTCGGGGCGGTTAATAAATTCGTCGGGGGGACGGGAGGGGATTGGAGGATCGTTCTGGCCGGAATCTGCAGACGTGACGGTCGATACTTCATGTGAGCAGGCGCTTTCTATACCGTTATAGGCACTGACTGCAAAGTAGTAGCGGGTACTAGGTTCAAGGTTTATGACCGTAACTGACGGGATGTCAACGTACATGGAACTTTCGTATGAGCAGCTACCCTGTTGATCTTGTGATTGACGGCCGTAATAGACGAAATAGCCAAGGATTGAAGAGTCTTCAACCGGACTCCATGCGAGAGACGCGGTGGCTGCTAGCGGTGTCGGTGGTGGTTCACTGCCGGACACTCCGCTGCCGCATCCGGTCAGCAATGGCATCATCGTAAGAAGAAGACTCGCAAGCATTGCGGTGAGACGTAGTGGTATACAAATGGTCGCTGTGACTCTGGTCCGCGGTAAGAGGAATTGTTGCTTGCGCAAAGCGCTCATGTGCTGATGCATAGAAGAAGCGGGTATGGTTGAGTTGATTCAGGTTCGATCTACTTCGTGCGTGATGCTGGGCAAGAAGGAGAGCGCGATTGGCGTTAAAGCAAAGCATGTGCCATGATTGTGCGCCATAACTGTTTGATTTATTTATGCATGTAGATGAAGCCGTGGTTGCTTAAGATACTGGTTTGTATCACCTGAAGGGGAGGCCCTACAGAGCTTGTTCCGCCGGCAGAGCGGCTGGCTTTCCCTCGCCCTGCTCATCCATACAGTACCCATGGATGTGCGTGAGAGTCGGATCGTGGATGGCCGTGAATGGCTTCTGCAAATTGACGGTCAGACCGAGATGCCTGGCGTGACTATGCAGTTATCTCTTGCTGATGAGAGTAAGAGACGGAGGAAAGTGCGACTATTAGGAGGAGTGGTGCTGGGGGGTGAGCCTTGTTCCTTCCCTTCTCCCTTAGGGGACGGTTCTGTCCCGAAAAAATCGAAACAGTAAGTAGGCATTGAGTATCGTCATGATCGTGAGGATGCTGTACGTGGTGAAGGCGGTGGCCAGGTTCAATTCGATGAGCACTCTAGACAATCCGAATGTGACGACCAAGGCATCGAAGGCCATGCAGATCCGCCTGAACGTTTCAGGGTCCATCCAACGAATGAGAAAGCTCCCGAGAGGAATTCCCAAAAGGACGCTGGGGACGATATACGGAATGATCTCCATGCTGCCGTAGCTATAAAGCCCAATGAAATAGTAGGCGATTCCCGTCAAGACCGCTTCTCCCACTCGAATGACCCCAAGCGCGGCCCGGAAATCCTGCTTGGCATACCCTTGGTTGTTGAAAAGGAGCGCTAGGGGAGGGCCTGAGATTGTGGTGACGGAATAGAGGGTTCCGATTGCCATTCCGAAGGGTATCGCGATGGTTTTTTCGGCTTGAATGGGTTTTCTGATACCGGCAGCTTGGAGCAGGATCAATGGCAATAGCACAAAGTAGGTCACAAACTTGACCCAAGCCGGATGAACGAGGGAGAGAATATAGCTACCGATTGCGACACCGATCAGGAGGCCGATCAGAATGGGCGCCACGCGCCACCAAATGTTCGGGATGCTTTTGCGGTTGATGAAGAGGACGTATCCGTTGATCACCAATTCCACGAGCACCAACGCCGGATTCAGAATACGATTGGTATAAAAGAGCAGCGCGACAGGAACCGTAATCGAAGAAAAGCCATACCCCAAGGCGCCGTTGACGGTAGCCGCCATGAACGTGATCATCACGAGCACGACTAGATCCATGATTATCCTTTGCGATGGCCGGAAGCGAAGTCGTCGAGGGTGTAGTGGTCTAGGATACCGGCAATGGCATCACGTACCGAACCCATCACATGCTGCACCGGACATTGGGCATGTTCGGCATAGGGGCAGTCTCCACATTTCTGATAGGCCGTCTTGCTCACACATCCGATGGGAGCAAGTGGACCATCCAAAATGCGAATCACTTGACCGAGGGTAATCTCTCCCGGAGACTTGATCAGTGTGTAGCCGCCCTTCATCCCTCGACGACTAGAGAGGAGGCCGGCTCGTTTCAGTGCGAGGAGGATCTGTTCGAGAAATTCGACCGGGATATGTTGGCGGGTTGCGATCTGGTGGCGCTGTAGTGTTCCCTTGCCGTGGACGAGTGTGAGTTCAAGCAGTGCGCGAAGTCCGTACTCACTTTTTTTCGAGAGTTTCATGGTCAGGTCGATATAATTCCGAGTGAGTTAATCAAGATTTGCGACAATAGTGTACTACGCCTGCTCCCGTCAAGAGTCGATCTAAAAAATTTGAGCGAAATAATTCATGGGGCTCTGATCCTCAACGTCCAACTATCTCTGTAGATACAACGTGCTGCAACTCCTTGATCCTAGAGGGGTTGTGCCTTGACAGGCTCTGCGTATTCCTGTTACTTTTCCGCTCACTTCAACGCGTCTAACGCGAAAATTCAGACCTCCATAACAACAACTGGACTGTTCGTGACCTTCCAGGATCTCATTCTCACGTTGCATCACTACTGGGCCGAGCAAGGCTGCGTCATTCATCAGCCCTATGATCTGGAAATGGGGGCAGGCACCTTTCATCCAGCCACGTTCCTCAGGTCCCTTGGTCCAGAGCCCTGGCGGGCGGCCTATCCCCAACCATGCCGGCGTCCCTCGGATGGACGATACGGCGAGAACCCGAATCGCATGCAGCACTACTATCAGTATCAGGTCGTGCTGAAGCCGGCACCGGACAACATTCAAGCGTTGTATTTGGAGAGTCTGGCTCAATTGGGGATTAACCCGAAGCAACACGACATCCGGTTCATTCAGGACGACTGGGAGTCACCCACGCTGGGCGCCTGGGGCCTTGGTTGGGAGGTGCGTCTCGATGGAATGGAAATCACGCAGTTCACCTACTTCCAGGAAATCGGCGGGATCGAACTGAATCCCATTACCGTCGAACTCACATACGGGACTGAACGCATCGCCATGTATCTGCAACAGGTGAATAACGTGTTCGATCTCGCCTGGACCGACACGATCAAGTATGGGGACATCCATCACGAGACCGAGGTTCAGGGGTCACGCTACAACTTCGAAGAAGCCGATGTGACCATGCTCATGAACGCCTTTCAATCGTATGAAGCCGAGTGCAAGCGGTTGCTCGTGCAGACCGACAAGCGACTGACGCTGCCGGCCTACGACTACTGCATCAAGTCTTCTCATGTGTTCAACCTGCTGGATGCCCGCGGGGCGATCGGCGTGGCCGAGCGGACCGGCTACATCGGCCGCGTGCGGGCGCTGGCCCGTCAATGTGCCGAACAGTACATCGAAGAGCGCACGGCGATGGGCCATCCGCTCATCGAGCGCGAGAAATCCACGAGAGGGTTTCGACCGAAAGTCGGTTCCGGCCGTACGACAGCTCGCTCATGAAAGAGATGCCAACGAAGATGGCTCAACCTAAGGCCCATTCGTCGGGTACGGCTGAGCTGTTGCTCGAAATCGGTGTCGAGGAGTTGCCGTACCAATTTATCGTTCCTGCTCTCTCCTCGCTGACAGAACGGGCTGCCTTCTCCTTTGGTTACCACAGGCTTTCATCCGGTTCGATCAACGCGTATGGAACACCACGACGGCTATTGTTGGTAGTTGAGCGCCTCGCAATTCACCAAACAGCTTTCACCAATGAAGCCATGGGGCCGTCGAAGTCCGTCGCATTCGATCAGGCCGGCCAGCCGACCAAAGCCGCGATCGGTTTTGCGAGGGGTCAAGGCGTGCCGGTCGAGAGTCTCCGAGTGAGGCAAACGCCAAGAGGCGAATATCTGTTTGCAGTCAAGGAGGATGCGGGACGCCCGACCAAGACAGTCCTGCTCGAAATCTTGCCGCAGATCGTCGGCGAACTATCTTTCCCCAAAGCGATGAAGTGGAATGAAGCGGGTGTGCGGTTCGCCCGTCCAGTCCGCTGGCTCGTTGCGCTGTATGGCGGGGCCGTTTTGCCGATTGAGGTTGCGGGTATCAAGGCGGGCAACAAGTCATATGGCCATCGCGTGATGGGGAACGGCAAGGCCATTACCGTTTCGGATCATTCGTCCTACTGCAGATTGTTGAAACGGCAGGGTGTGTTGCCGGATCAGGAAGAGCGTCGCGCCACTATCCGTGAACAGCTGGAAAAGATCTGCAAAGGCGCAGGCCTAGGGCTCAATGCCGACGAGGATTTGCTTGAACAGGCGGTGTTCACGACGGAATGGCCCTGTGCCATCCTCGGAAGATTCAAGCTGGAGTATCTCGCTGTGCCGTCAGAGGTCTTGATCACCTCGATGAAAGAACATCAAGGGTTCTTTTCACTACGCGATAAGAAAAGCGGATCGCTCGCCGCGCATTTCATTGCGGTCGCAAACAACGAACTCAAGAACATGTCGTTGATTCGTGAGGGCAACGAGCGGGTCCTGGCCGCGCGTCTGGCCGATGCGAAGTTCTTTTTTGATGAAGACCGGAAGGTCAAGCTCTGTGAACGTGTAACAAAACTTGCCGGTATCACGTTCCACCAGAAGCTTGGAACCATGGAGAAAAAACAGCAACGAGTCAGGAAGCTGGCCGGCTTCATCGCCTCGAGTGTGCGGCCGCAGGACGATAAACTGAAACAAGCTTGCGAGAGGGCTGCGGAACTGTGCAAGGCCGATCTTCTCACCGGTTTGGTCGGCGAGTTTCCGGAACTGCAGGGCATCATGGGGGGGGAGTACGCGAAACATGACGGTGAATCTGAGGCGGTCAGTCAGGCCATCAGGGAGCAGTATCTGCCGCGATCGATCGAAGGTGAATTGCCACGGACCATTACTGGGCAGGTGCTGTCTTTGGCCGACCGGCTGGATTCGGTGGCGGCGTTCTTCCACGTGGGTCTCGTGCCGACCGGATCGGAAGACCCCTTTGCTCTGCGCAGGAATGCCACGGCCATCGTCCGGATTATTCTTGAGGGAAATCTGCGGATCAACTTGGGGCGCCACATTGATAATGCGAGAAACCTGGTCATCGGTGATGGCTTCAAGGGGGTTTCAGATTCCGAGCAGCTGGGACGGCGCCGGATGACGGAATTCATTTTTGAACGGGTTCGACACTATGGCAGGGTCGTCCACGCGTTGCGCGACGATGTCATTGAAGCGGTGCTCAAGCCGGCCCATGACAAGGCGCTGGATCTCGTTGATCTTGTTCTGAGAATGAAGGCACTGGAATCCGTGACAACGAAACCGGAATTCGATCCGTTGATCGTCGGTTTCAAGCGTGCGCACCGGCTTGTCGAGAAAGAGCAGTGGGATCGCAAGCCGGTCGATGAGGCACGGTTCCAACATCCGACTGAGTCGGCGCTCTACCAGGCCACGGCGAAAGAACGGGAGAAGATGATGTCTGCGATGACCCATGGGGAGTATGGCCAGGCCCTGGACGCGCTAGTGCGTCTAAAGCCTGCCATCGATGCATTTTTCGCAGCGGTCATGGTCAACGCAGAGGATCCGGCTGTCCGGAACAACCGGTTGTCGCTGCTCCAGGACATAGATGACTTCTTCAACTCATTCGCGGACTTTTCGCAGATTGTGGTACAAGGGAGTTAGGCAGGATATGTAACCATGGCACAACATCTCCCCATGGATGTCGAGACCACAGCGACCGGTGATGTTGAGTCACGCCAGGCGCAGGTTCGACGATTCGCCAGGGTGGTGTCTCTTGCCATGATCGTTCTTTGCAACGCGATCGTGTTGGTTGGGTTATGGGCCAGTGGGATTAATCTCGATGAACTGGTAGCGACCCCCGATGTCTTCAACTCCAAACAGGATATTTGTCTGCGGCTCGGCTGGCAGTCCGTTACGGGAACGGCGGAACCGGTGCCTCTCTGCTCGGAGTGGATCCATCTGTCCGATCCGTCCGGCAAGACGCATCAGCTGCAACGGGAGACCAAGTTTCGGCAAGGGCTGGACGAGCAGTATTATATAGATCGGGCAGGGCACGCCGACTATCGGTTGCTCATATTGGTGCTGGTTGTCGTGGCAGTCATTTCGTTCGGGCTGGTGGCGAAATGGTATCTGGTCGGCCGGTATCGGCTGCGTCTCGAATCCGCCGCCGGCCACGAGGCATCACTCATCCATTGAATTGAACTGAAGTCAACGCGAAGGAGAGGGCAGCGTGGCAAAGAAATACGTATACTACTTTGGCGACGGTTTGGCCGAAGGGACCTCCAACATGAAAGAGCTCCTCGGCGGAAAGGGCGCCGGGCTTGCCGAAATGACGAATCTCGGCATTTCCGTTCCACCCGGCTTCACGATTTCCACCGAGGCCTGCGTCGAATATTACAAGAACGGGAAA
>DASVEA010000090.1:0-4958 GCA_036380815.1 Nitrospiraceae bacterium | reverse complement strand
ATTCCCTACTCCATGTTTACTGTGCCGCTGATTCAGCGCCATCCTAAGATTCGGGTAATCGCGCCTCGCCACGGGGGACATTGCGGGTTCTTTCACTGGGCACACAACGGAGAAGATCCCTACTGGGCAGAGAATCGGATTGTGGACTTCTTGCAAGAACGAAAGTGAGGAGAACCGGCCTTGTCAGGTTCGACGCAGCTGATGAGCTTGGAGGCTAGCCCAGATTATTCATGGATTATTCATGGATTATTCATGAATGCCGTCGTGAGGTGTTCGAGACCGGCTACGCGTTGGTCGCTCCGATCAGGCTGTTTGAAGATGGGCACGCACTTCCTGCACGTAGGTTTTAAACGGATCTGGCATGGGAAAGGGCGCGTGGCCACGCAGTTGGAAGATCGACCAGTTAATCACATACGGGGGAGAAAACCGTTCTTCCGGCTTGGGATCAGCTGATTCATCCGGAGGTCCACAGGCCAGCAAATGTCGAACCAGTTCGCCCCGCCCAAACGCCCTGGTGTTGCGTGGTGGATGGTCCATGGACAAAACAATCGCCTTGTCCGTGGTGAGTCGTGGAACCCGCCCTTCTTCCATGAGACCATAATAGAGCCCCTTGCCTTGATGGAGATTGTGATACTCCAGATCAAGACTCTTCAGAGCCGGATCTGCCCACGTTGTCTGTTCCGCCTCCCGAAAGGTTTCGAGCAGCCACAACTTCGAGGCCCAATCGACCCGGCCCACCAGCGTCGCGTAGTCCCCGCGGAGATCTTGCAGGACCGCTTCCCATTGATCGAGCACCCAATCAGTTTCGTCGTCTTGTCCCCGATAGTTCGCTTGCGCCGCCGCGAAAAACGCTTCCTGAATGTCGATCGCAGAGATCGTTCTCCCTGACTCCAGCCGAACGATCCATCGTCGGTTCTGATCCTGTGACAGTTCCTGCATGGTTTCAACCGGTTCATGGATCTCGAGTTCGCGCGGCGCATGGCCCTCTTCGATCAGTTGAAGGACCAGCCCTGTCGTGCCCAACTTCAAAGCCGTCGCTACCTCGGCCATGTTTGAATCCCCGAGAAGGAGATGAATACGGCGGTATTGATTCGGGTCGGCCAGTGGCTCATCTCTGGTATTCACGATGGCGCGATTCTGCTGCACCCATTCGAAAAAGTCATTCACGATGTAATCCGCGCGCTGAGAGAGCTGAAACGGGAGGACAGGCTGCTGTGTGTGGCGATGGTTCGCTCCTCGTGGGACGATGAGTCGGTCCAGCTGGATCCAGGCGTCCTGGGGACCCGCCGCGCCGACACGCCCGGCCCCCGTAAAGATCTGTCTGGTGACCAGAAAGGTCACCAAGGGTCCGAGGCCCCGCCGTGTAAAAGGGAAACGTCGCGAGACGAGATAATTCTCGTGAGATCCAAAGGTCGCATCGGTTTCATGATCCACATTATTCTTGATCAACGAAACCGTGTCGGCCAGACCGAGGTCTTGAATCGCATCCTGCAGCAACTGATCGCCGGCGCGGTCGGCGGCCACCACATCACTGAGAGACTCACACTCCGGCGAGGCCCACTCCAGATGTCCCATGTCGAGGTACATGCGCCCGGCGTTGGTGAGAAATCCTCCGTTGCCGGGCGGTTCATCATGTCCTCGGTGGTGTAGGTCGAGAACGCCTCGCCGTTGGACATGAAAGAGATGGTCTCGAATCTTGTGGGCAAACCAGGTGGGGGAATGATCAGGCTGGTCTTGATTCACCAAGAGTCCGTATTCGGTTTCAAGTCCGAAAATACGGTTCAGCATCTCAGTTCGCCACGACGGATTGAAGAGCCTTCGGTAGGAGGCGTGAGAGATCTGCCGGCTTGAGCGACCGAAACTTGGAGGTACCGGGAGCCTGGCGATCGAGGACAGCACATTCGATCGTCCGTTCACCGGCAATGCCCCGTACATGTGCGAGCAAGGTGTCACTGTTTGGGATTGCGCCGGCAGATAAGCCCGCTCCACTTGTCGGTGGCTTGGCTTCAGCCTCTTGGTCTGCCTCATCCTGTTGATGCGCTAACGAACCGATCGCCCAGGTACGCAGCGCCAGATCCAACGCCTGCTCTAATGAGAGCGTCACGAGCATTTGTTCCTTGAGATAGGACATCATCTTGGCCTGAACAGCCGGGGTGGCAGCCAAGGCCGCACAACCGGTCGCTTCCTCAAACGTGCCATCGTAGTTGATCGTCAAGAGCGCGTCCTTCTCCGGTTTCAGGCCCAACTCGGCCACCAGAATGCGCACGATGAACGGTGCCTTATATACTTCCTCGAAGGCCTGCTTAATCACCGGAGCAATGCCGTATTTCACCAGTCTCGATCCCGTCACATCAGACGGCGAGCGGTTGAAGCCTTCGACATGCGCCATTTCTAGCAGATTGAAGCGAACCTTTTCCAAATCCGTGGGATGCCCCATCCCGCCCAATGCCAGCCGGTCGTAGATCTCGTAAAGCTTCGCGGTCCCCTTGCTCACCGTCGCAAGGAGAATGCCTCCATCATAGGTCAGCGCGACAACAGGGCTACCCTGTTTGAACTGATCGTCGAGATACTGTCGCCGATTGCCGACTGCTTCCACCCAGCGATAGGGCTCTTCATACATAGCGCACCACCTGTGACTCATAGAGGGGTTTCAATGTCGCATCCGACACCGTCTGCACACCGGCCCCAGTAATCAATTTGATCACGGGGTACAAACTCGCCTCCCGGTTGACGCCGCCGGTCGCCGAATCAAACTCCGCCGCGCTCGTGAGTAATCGCAACGCCTGAACCATCGCCTGTTCTTCTGGTAGCCTATTGAGGGGCTGCTCCCCCCACGTATTCAGATAGTGCAAGATCCCTCGGATCGTGGGTGAACCGGACCCGGATACGGCATACTCAACGCCTTCGAACTCCGCCCCGAGGATATCGTAGAAATAGATCTTGGCCGAGCCCTGCTCCACATCGTAGCCGGCGAACACAGGAACCACAGCGCCCGTCCCGGCCAACGCCGCAGGCACATTGTCCTTCAAGAGCTTGGAGACCGCGCGAAGTTTACCGTCGAAACTCAATTCTTGCAGCTGCGTTCTCCGGTAGTATTTGAAGGAATGTTCCAGGACGCGCACCATCTCATAGGCCGTCGCCGGAACGCCGGCAATCGCCATCACACTGTGCCGATCGATCTCCAACACTTTGTCCGTGCGATCGTACATCACCATGTTGCCGGCGGTCGCGCGGCGATCTCCTGCCACCAGCACGCCATTGCGATACTTGAAGGCCAGAATCGTGGTGGCATTCGTGAGTGCCTGGCCAGCCTCCACCGCCCCCGATACGCCGAGTGTGTAGCCCTGTTCCTTCAACAGCTGAAGAAAATCCCCTTGCATCCCCATCTCTTCACCTTAGTTATGAGTAGAAAGTTCTGAGTGCTGAGTAGTGGTTCAAAGTCTGTCTCCTGAGTCCTAATCCATTTTGAACACTCAGCACTCATGACTCAGCACTTCTTCCCTTACTCTCCCGTTCTCTGCCGATACCGTTCAGCTTGTTTCGGATCGACCTTGCGCATGCGCTTGAGCAAATTATCTTTATCGGGCGACCCGGTCTCTGGCCGTTTCGGCCCACCGCCCTCATCAGACGGGCTCGGTGCCTTAGGCATCGGATTGCCGGGCCCTTCACGGCGTTCCGGCATTGAGATGTAGTTCATGATCGGGACTCCTTTTCTCTGTTCCATGCGTTCAGCCCATCCATCGGGGAGGCTGCGCGCTCGAATACCTGTGCGCAGGCTTGCACCGCCTGTGGCTCGAAGAGATCGCCCATCTCTAATGTCCGTGGAAGCAGCCCACCGCTGAACTGAATACGTTCCCACTGCATCGATTTGATCTGATCCGGAAAACGTCTGATGCAGAGGCCTCGAATCCCCGCTCTGGTATCGGCCGGGCCAACCACCAACGCCGATTCGACGTCCTGCTCCGACGTCATCCGCCAGGCCTTCCCCTCGGCCTCGAGCCCCAGGAAGAGTCCGCGATCCGGATTCACATTATGGTACTCCAAATCCAAGCTCGCCAGCCAGGGATCATCCCATCCAATCCGCTCTTCCTGCATAAAGGTTTCCAACAGCCAGAGCTTGGTGACCCAATCAAGCCGCCCGACTAGCTGTCGTCGATCGCCGGTGAGTAATCGTAGCGTGGCAGCCCATTGGCGAAGTATCCAATCGGTCTCTGCGTCAGCACCGGTCAAGTGTTTCTCGGCCGCAAGGTAGTATTGCTCTTGAATGTCGAGGCCCGTGATGGTGCTGCCGTTCTTCTGACGAACCGTCGCCTTCAGGTTCTGATCGCGAGATAGCTGCTTGACCGCAGTGACGGGGTGTTCCAATTCAAGAACTGGGGCAGCATCGCGCGCGATTAACTCTAGCGTCAACTGAGTCGTCCCGACTTTCAACGCCGTGCTGTACTCACACATATTGGCATCACCGATGATGAGATGGAGCCGTCGATATTTTTCCCGAACCGCGTGCGGTTCGTCCCTCGTATTCAGAATCGGCCGGTTGTGCATCGTGTCGACGCTCAGGTCCGTCTCCATAAAGTCGGCTCGTTGAGACAGCTGATAATGGCCCGGCACGAACCCGCTCTCTTGACCTTCCACGCCGACTTTGCCTGCTCCAGCAATGACCTGCCGACTGACAAGGAACGGCAGCAGCCCCGCAGTCAGCGAAGGGAAGGGAATCGAGCGTGATACGAGATAGTTATCGTGACAGCCGTAACTATGTCCGTGAAAGTCCGTGTTGTTCTTGTAGAGCTGCACATGGGACCCGCCGATCGCATGGTTGCGACGCTCCGCCGCCCGCTGGACAATACGCTCCCCGGCACGGTCATGGGCAAGGAGATTTGATAGTGTCCGGCACTCAGGTGTGGAATATTCAGGGTGCGTATGATCGTTATAGAAGCGTGCGCCGTTCGGAAGAACCA
>DASVEA010000089.1:0-7919 GCA_036380815.1 Nitrospiraceae bacterium | reverse complement strand
CTATCGCATGGGGCCCAAGGCTGTCGTGCTTGTGGAGTCCGAGGAGGACATCGCTGCTACGGTGGGTTACGCCGTACAGCGGGGCATCCCACTGACGCCGCGTGCCGCCGGAACGAATCTGACCGGTTCGGCGATCGGGTCCGGGATCATTCTGGACGTCTCGCGCCTGAATCGGGTGCTGGAGCTGAATCGAGAAGAGCGCTGGGCTCGTGTGCAGCCGGGGATCGTACTGGCAGAGTTGAATACACAGCTGGGGCGGCATGGATTCATGTTCGGTCCCGATCCATCCAGCGGCGACATGTGCAAGCTCGGTGGGATGTTGGCGAATAACTCTTCCGGTCCACACACGCTGCGGTACGGTGCCGTCAAGGATAATGTGGCGGCGCTCCGTGTCTGCCTGCAGTCTGGTGAGTGGCTGGATGCCAAGGCCTATGGGCTCAGCGATCCGAACTGCGCCGATCTACTGAAGGCGCATAGGCCACTTCGTGATCTGCAGTTGCTGCTGCAGGACCACTCCGCACTGATCGCGCAGAGACGTCCGACGGTCAGCAAGAACAGTTGTGGCTACAACCTCTTCGGTCTCGCTGATGGGCTTGCACGAGGCTGTCTCGATCTTCCTAAACTTTTTGTCGGAAGCGAGGGCACGCTTGGGCTATTCAGCGAGGCTACGATTAGACTGGTCGAGAGACCTCGCACGACCCTCACGGCGCTGATCCATTTTCACCGCTTGGAAGATGTAGGCGATGCGGTGCCGAAGCTGCTGGAGTTGAGCCCGAGCGCGTTGGAAGTGATGGATTCCAACACGCTCAATTTAATCGGACGGGCGATGCACGGCATCCCGGCTGAAGCGGCTGCTACCCTCTTGGTGGAGTTGGATGCTGACGACGCAGGGCCAGATCTTCGCGCGCAGGCCGAGCGCATGACCGAGATCTGTCGCCGTTATCGCCTCACGTCCGATCCTGTGATCGCCTTCGATCCTGAGCAACGGGAACAATTGTGGAAGGCCCGCAAGGCCCTTTATCCCACGCTCTATCGATTCGATCCCCGGAAAAAGCCTATTAACTTCGTCGACGACGTGGTTGTGCCGGCTGAACGGATCGGCGAACTCATCCGCTATCTGGAAGAGTTCTTTGCCGGACAGCGCGTGCCGGTTGCAATTTTCGGTCATATCGGGAATGGGAATGCCCACATCATTCCCTTGCTCGACGTGAACGATCAAGACGATTTCCAAAAGATGGTGCAGGGCTATCACGAAATACACCAAACAGTCTTGGGTCGATTCGGTGGTTCGATCTGTGGGGAGCACGGCGACGGCCGGGTACGCGTCGAATATGTCAAGTCGATGTTCGGCCCGGAGTTGTATGACCTGTTTGTGCGCGTGAAGCAGAGCTTCGATCCCTCCGGGGTGCTCAACCCCGGCATCAAGATAAGCGACCGGCCCTTCACGGACCATATCGACTATGTGCGGTTATCAAAACCCTGCGCGACATGCGCCAAGTGCAACGCCGTCTGCCCGGTCTACGATGTCTTTCAATCGGAAGACATGAGCTCGCGGGGCTGGTTCGAGATCGTCACCGATAAGGACTATAGCTATCTCAATTCGAAGCGAGTCGTGGAGGCCTGTCTCAATTGTAAGTCCTGCCGTACAGCCTGTCCGGCCGGCGTCGATGTGTCTCAGCTCATTCTGGACCGGCGCGCCGAGCACCCGAACAAGATGGCAGGTATCATCTTTCGTTTCCATGCACAAACAGCGAAGTTCGAGCGATTCTTAAAGCTCCTCGCGAGATATCAGCCGGTATGGGATCGGCCTCTGATGCGGCGACTGCTCGATCATCTCACGAAGCCGTTCCTGCTCCGTCTAGCCGAGACGGCAAGATTGTCACCTCAGCTTGTGCTACCTCGACTGGCCCAGCGACATCTCCGTGACCGCTATCCCGAACTAATTCTCCAGGCTGGGCAAGCGTCTCGCTCCCCGGTGGCCTATTTCCATGGCTGCGCGGCCAACTACTTCGACGATGGGGTGGGGGATGCCGTGATTGCCGTCCTGCGAAAACATGGGGTCGTCCCGGAACTGCCGCCGCAACGTTGTTCCGGGACGCCGATCGAAACCTACGGGCATCGCACGTTGGCCAAAGAAGGGGCACGGGTCAATCTCACGTCCATGGCAGGGTACGACAAGGTGGTGACCGGATGTGCCTCCTGTACCCTCATGCTGAAGGACTACCCCAGATTGTTCGCCGGTGAGCCGGAGCAAGCAGCGGCCCAAGTCCTGGCCAAACGAGTCACACATATTTCGGAGTTCGTGTCACAATCGCTGGTGAAACCGGCCATGGCCAGTTCGCAGTCCACTAGGTGCAAGGTGGCCTATCATTCTTCCTGCCATCTGCGAGCCGCGGGAGTGACCAAGGAGCCTCGTGCGATTCTGGCAGGCTTGCCGGGCGTCGAGTACGTCGAGATGCCGGATGCAGATCGCTGTGCGGGCGGAGCCGGAACCTATCTCGTGAAGGATTTCGAGACGTCGCAGCGCATTGTCGAGCGCAAGCGGCGGGCCGTCGAACAGTGCGGCGCCGAGGTTGTGGCCACGAGTTGCCCGGCCTGTATGATTCAACTACGCACAGGATTGCAAGGCGCAGCGGAGGTCAAGCACGTGGCTCAACTGATTCAGGAAGCCTACGAGGCAGCAGACAGGTCGTAGGTCTGTCTGGTCTATCTGGTCTTTCTCGTCTATCTGGTTTAGAGCAATCGGACTAAGTAAATTAGACAGACGAGACAAACGAGATAGCCCATATAGACCAGACAGACCTAATAACAAGAGACGAGGAACAAATGGTCACCGTGCTGGTCTTTGGATTGACGCTTCGCGATGCGGTTGGAGAAACAGAATTTGAGCTTTCGGTTTCGGAGCCGACCACAATCAGGAAACTCATTGAATCGAACCAGGATCGCATGGGCCCGTTGGTGCAGTTCCTGGCGAATCGAGAAGTGATGATTGCGGTGAACAAGAAAGTGAGCGACGAGGATACGGTGGTCAAGGATGGCGATATCGTGAAGTTATCCCACCAATCGAGGGTGTCGTATGACGGGACTCGTGACATTCCCATCTAACCGAATGCTGAAAAAGCTCGCCAGCTTCGTTCTCACCTCGAAAGCATCCTCAACGTAGCCCAGAGGCTACGCCTCCGGTGCTTTCATCGGCTGCGGCCTTGCTGGCGAATTTTTTGAGCATTCGGTGAGACCCCACTCCTAAGAGAGGACTAGCGAGTCCGGCGTTTGGCTTTGGCAGTGGGCGGGGCCGTGAGGGGATTGTCGGGCCAGGAGTGTTTGGGATAGCGGCCGCGGAGCTCTTTTTTCACTTCGAGGTAGGCCAACTTCCAGAAGCTGGAGAGATCCTTCGTGACCTGGACGGGTCGGCGTGCTGGCGACAGTAGATGTAGCATGACCGGAATCTTCCCTTCGACGAGACGAGGCGTATCCTTACAGCCGAACATTTCTTGCAACCGCACAGCCAGGATGGGTAGATCAGGCGTCTCGTATTCCACGCGAATGTTCGATCCGCTCGGGACTGTCAGATGGGTGGGGGCCCAACGTTCGAGTTGGCGCGACTGTTCCCAGGAGAGTAGCGCGTGCAACGACTGGGTGAGATCAAGTCGCGTGACGCGGTCGAGCGTCGTCAGCCCGGATAGATAGGGGCCAAGCCAATCGCCGAGCGTCCGCAGTAACGCCTCGTCCGAAAGATCGGGCCATCGTGACTCTTGCCCTTCGATCCGGCGTAGGAATGCCACTCGCGCACGCCACTGTCGAAGCTCCGTGGTCCAAGCCAGCCTGTCGAGT
Source organism: Nitrospiraceae bacterium (assembly GCA_036380815.1). Lineage (GTDB taxonomy): Bacteria > Nitrospirota > Nitrospiria > Nitrospirales > Nitrospiraceae > Palsa-1315. Next base: position 4,088 of record DASVEA010000089.1, on the reverse strand, counting down.
CCCGCCCGACGAATGCCATCTAACAATGCCGTCGAAATCTTCGAAGGATCCGGATTCGAAATCCCCTGCTCAGACAGGATGAGCGAACCCAATCGGCGTTGCCTGGTCGCACGAACCACCTGTGCTGTGTCATCCCACGACACAGCATCCACAACTCGAATCTGGTCTGCATACAGGATCTCAAGGTCGCACAGCCGTACCGGCGCGGCCAGATCGATCCTGGCCCATTGAGTGCCGCCGTCCAGGTCGGCAATGACCAGATAGTCTTCTGAGCCGAGCGGATCTGGGTTGGCGAAGAGGGCGCCACGGCCATTGGCCATAAGATAACGTGCATCATTTCCACCTTGGCGTTGGGCGATGCGGTCCGGATAGGCGAGCGCGAGCAACAGACCGATCTCATCGAGGCGGTCCTGCCGATCCGAACGAGCAGATCGCGGAAGTTGTCGTTGCCACAAGTCGGCGGTGCGTGTTACTCGCTGACAGGCGGCACGGTCGATGGTCGTACCGGCCGCCTGATCGTACTGTCCATGCAAGACATCCAAGCGGAGTCGCAGATCGGCGTTGCGCAGGCCGGAGGAGCCTCGCAGAATATCACGCTCGCTGAGCAGGGCGGCCAGCTCACAGGCGAGATTGCCAAGATGCAACGGGACAGACTTGAGCAGCATGTGCGCGAGACGTGGATGCAGCGGCAGGTCGACCATCTGTTTTCCATGAGTGGTAATCTGTCCCTCTGGATTGAGTGCCTCGAGGCCGGTGAGCAACTCTCTCGCCTGGGCCACAGCCCCGGACGGTGGGGGAGTGAGCCAGGACAATTCGGCTGGATTGGCCGTGTCCCAGAGGGCCAATTCGAGGAGTAGCGGCGCCAGGTCAGCGTCGAGCATTTCCGGCGGGCGACGAGGAGTCAACGACTGGTGCTCCTCAGAGGTCCAGAGGCGAACACAGACGCCCGATTCCAGACGACCGGCCCGGCCACGGCGTTGTTCGGCGGAATCCTGGGTGACGCGGATGGTCTCCAGTCTCGTGAGTCCCGATCGCGGATCGAAGCGAGGCACGCGCAGCAAACCGGCATCGATCACGACGCGTACCCCGTCGATCGTCAAACTGGTTTCGGCAATCGAGGTGGACAACACGATCTTTCTCGTGCCCGGTTGAGCGGGAGCGATCGCGCGGTCCTGGGCCTCTTGGGGCAGGTCGCCATGGAGCGGTGCAATGAGGATGTTCGGGCCCAGACCCAGGTCGAGAAGCTTCTGTTCGACACGGCGAATCTCTGCCATGCCTGGCAGAAAGACCAAGAGACTGCCTAGGTCCTGCGCGAGCGAGCGTCGGATTGACTGTACGACTGCCACATCGAGATGGCCGGAGAGTGGCTGGTCCAGATACCGTGTCTCCACAGGGAAAAGTTGGCCGTCGCAGGCGATCACCGGCGCCTGGCCCAAGAGTTCCGCGACTGGTCCACATTCCAACGTGGCCGACATCACGAGCAGGCGGAGATCCTGGCGAAAGATTCGTTGCGATTCGAGACAGAGGGCCAGGCCTGTATCGGCCTGCAGGCTCCGTTCGTGGAATTCATCGAAGAGGACGATCGCGTAAGCGCTGAGCGCAGGGTCGTGCTGGAGCAGGCGACTGAGGATGCCTTCCGTGACCACTTCAATTCTGGTCTTGGGCCCCACCTTCGTGTCGAGTCGCATGCGATAGCCGACCGTTCCGCCGACCGATTCACCCAGCGTGGTGGCCATGCGATGGGCTGCGGCACGTGCGGCAAGCCGCCGCGGTTCCAACAGAAGCAGTTTCTTTCCGTCGAGCCAGGGAGCATCGAGCAAGGCCAGCGGCACCCGCGTCGTTTTTCCAGCGCCAGGCGCGGCGGTCAATAGCGCATTTCGTCCCTCCATCAGAGTGCGACGAAGGGTCGGCAGCACATCTTCTATTGGAAGTCTGGACATGGTAGGTTCGGTCTTCACGAGAGTTAGCAGGCTATGGGAAAGCTATTTGGGCACAGCAACACTTCGATGGCCCGCACGTCGGGGACAACAGGATAACATCTCGCGACAGGCAGTCGATACATTCTATGAAACACGAGACCCCACATCCATCTGCGGAAACGCCGGCGAAGGGCTTTTCTCCAGCCTTTGCGGCGCTGGGCCTTGAAGCGGCCCTGCTGACCACGCTCGACACGCTGGGCTATGAGGAGCCCACGCCCATTCAACGGGAGGCGATCCCCCCGTTGTTGGCAGGCCGCGATCTCTTGGGCCAAGCGGCAACCGGGACCGGCAAGACGGCCGCCTTCACGCTTCCTCTGCTCCAGCGCATCTCCCATTCGGCGCGGCGCTGCCCCTCCGTGCTCATCCTGGTACCAACCAGAGAGTTGGCCATGCAGGTAGGCGAAGCAGTCACGCGCTATGGCAAAGAACTGAAGATCTCCGTGCTCCCGGTCTATGGAGGACAGGCAATCGGTCCGCAGCTCCACGCACTCAGGCGCGGTGTCGATGTCATCGTGGCGACACCTGGACGGGCGCTGGACCATATCCGACGAAAAACCCTGCAGCTCAAGACGATTCAGATTGTCATACTGGACGAGGCCGATGAGATGCTTGACATGGGATTTGCCGAGGATCTGGACGCCATTCTGGAACAGACACCCACAGAACGGCAGACGGCGTTGTTCTCCGCCACCATGCCGCTCAGGATCGCATTCATAGCCAAGCGACATCTCAAGGATCCGGTCGAGATCCGGATTGCCAAGGAGCCAATCAAAGCGGGCGCTGTTCCGCGTGTGCACCAAACAGCCTACATCGTTGCTAGACAACATAAGGAATTGGCACTGGCTCGTATTTTGGATATGGAAGCTCCGAAGTCGGCCCTCGTGTTCTGCCGCACGCGCATCGAAGTCGATGAACTCACCGCGATGTTGATAGGTCGTGGGCACAAGGCCGAGGCGATCCATGGTGGTATGAACCAGCCCCAGCGCGATCGCGTGATGAGTTCGTTCCGGTCCGGACAGACCGAGCTCCTCGTGGCCACCGATGTGGCGGCGCGGGGGTTGGATATTCCGTCCGTGTCGCATGTGGTGAACTACGATCTGCCCACGTCTCCGGAAGGCTATGTCCATCGGATTGGACGGACCGGGCGGGCCGGGCGTGAAGGGGCGGCGATCACCGTCATCGACCCGCGCGAGCAGCGGTTGTTGTGGAACATTGAGCAGATCACGAAAGCCAAAATTGTCGTAAGTCCGGTGCCGACCGTCGCCGACCTTCGCACGAAACGGCTCGCACGAACCAAGAGCGCGATTGAAGAAGTCCTCACGTCCGGTGACCTGGAGCAGTTCCGAACTGTGCTCGCGTCGCTTGCCGAACAGGGAGACCCAATGGATGTGGCGGCGGCAGCCATCAAACTTGTCTTTCGTATGCAGGGTGGAGAGCGAAAGGAATGCGATATTCCGGCAGTGTCGTCCAGGCCTCCGGAGAGGCCATCGACGGTACGGCGCCCCATGGGAGATCCGCGAGAGCGAGCCGGTGGCATGATGCCGCGAGAGGGACAGGGCAGAGGGTTCAGCGCGTCTGGCCGTGGCGGGCGAACTCCGGGGATGGCCAAGGTGTATATCGGCGCCGGTAAGGAGGCAGGAATTCGGGCAGGCGACCTCGTCGGGGCGATTGCCAACGAGGCCGGACTCAATTCGAATGTGATCGGCGCCGTCGAAGTGATGGATCGATTCTCGCTGGTGGAAGTGCCCGAAGTGCTGGCCCGTGAGATCATCGAGACTCTCAGCCGAACCAGGATCAAAGGACAAAAGGTGGCAGTGAGATTATTTCTGGAGCAGCCAAGAGGGGGGAGGTAGCTGAGAGTCCCCTTTGCTCGCGCAACCGCGGCCTGAGAAGGATGTAGAGGGGAGCGACCAGGTGCCCTTCTTTCTCGCAGAGCCCCCACGATGAAACAGTGGTCGCTCAATGCGCGCAGTAAAGGGCAGCCTTGGCCACTCCCTTAATTAGCAGTAGAGAGAGACGAAAGGTCCTTGTGCGGCTAGCCTGCGGGCTGGGCGGGCATCTGGCTCATCGAAAAACGATCAGATCACTACAAAGGTATTGTCCAGTTAG
>DASVEA010000088.1:0-2717 GCA_036380815.1 Nitrospiraceae bacterium | reverse complement strand
CATTTTCGTTTTTCCGGACCGGTAGAGTTCTTCTATGGCGGCCCACACTTCCCAGTCCGCAGCGCCCAAGCCCTGCCGCTGATAAGGCCCGTGCAACACATAGGAGTCCAGATACCCGGTGTGCAGGTGGGCCAACGAGCTGTCGAAAGACTGTGTCACTTGGGTGGTGAGAGTCGCCGAGGCATCGTACGGAGTGCGATGGTCCTGGCCATTCGTCGGCGTAAACTTGGTTTGAAGAAAGAGACGATCGCGCGCGACCCCTTGCTGCGCAAGAGCCACCAGAGCCTCTCCCACCAAGGCTTCCTGGTAATGGATCAGTTGGTTGGCAGTGTCGATGGCTGTGAAGCCCGCCCCCACGGCTAGCTGCACCAGTTGCGTTGTAGCCTCTTTTTTCCACGCCGTACCATACATGAACGAAGGAACCGGCACATTGTTATAGGCGGTCAAAGTCATGCTCAATCCTCCAAGATGAACAGGATGCTGATGCCTGTGTGGGGTAGCTGACGATCAGTCACGATGAGGCAGAGCGTTGAGCTTTGATGAGATCCGACACAGGGTACCCCAACTGACTGGCCCGTTCGACCAGACGCCGATAGGTAGCCTCCTCCAGCTGAGAAGTCCGGGACAGGATCCAGAGATATCGACGGTCCGGAGTACCCACCATCGCGGTCCGATATTCTGGATCGAGATCGAGAATCCAATAGTTCCCCTCGCGGGATGAACCAAACAGCCGGGCGAACCAATTGTCGAACACCACCGTGAGTCGTGCGTTCGTCTTGGTATCGACCACTGTCGCGACTCCCTCTGCATGTTCGACCACGCCACTTTTAGTCACACACTCATTGTATACGCCGATTGCCCCATCAGGACGGCTGGAATACATCGCCTTGGAATCCACGCAGGAACGCTGAAACCACATCGGGAGCCGCGCAATTTCATACCAGGTGCCGGCATAGCGCGAGAGATCCACCGACGCGACCGTCGAGAGATCACCTCGCGAATCTACCTCCGCACAGGCCCCCAGGGTGAGGCACAACAAGACCGTCAATGCGAGATGAGCGCTCCTAGAACCTGAGCCGTAGACGCCATGCCGGATTGGAGACTTCCTCATCGACAGCAGCATCTCATCCGTCCTTGCAGCAGGCCGTGGCCACAACGCCGCCGCCAGAGAAATGACCCGTCTGTCTCTGGCGATAGGAAAACAGGCTCTGCGTATGATAGGCAGAGCTCAAGGTGGAGCGAAGACCTGACTTTTTTCTCCTCAGCCTTGACCTGAACCTGAATATTCCAATTAGGGCCCTGTCTGAGACGACGTACGGTTGGCGGTACCCTGCAAGTCCATGTCGAGCAGGACCGTACTACCAGGCTCCTTGGAATCGAGTCGAGTCGGCATCCGATCGACAACCAGTTTGACCAAGGGCACCGCAACGATGTGTGGGGCCTTGATTGAGGGATTGGAGTAGAGCCCGATTCGGACATTCTTCGGCCGCTCACTCGCCGTCAACTGAGGCTTGAGGTTTGCCTCCACGAATCCCACCACCATCCCACTACCATCGGCGAGCTTATGAATCTCAAAGGCATTGGAGACGGGCGGTATTTGTTCCATCGAAAGATCCGGACTCCGTGTGATCAAAGCCATTCCAAGGAGCTTGGGGGTAATAAATCCAAAACTCCCCGTTGGCGCAACCGAGAAGCGTATCACCGAGGTGTCGGAGCTGAGTGCTGACACCCCGTTTTTGTACCGCAATTGACGCCGTAACTCCACTTCACTTCCTGCCGTCTCGATAAAGACCGCCGCTGGTGCAGCTTTTTGCACGGGAAACACTTCCGTCTTGCCTCCTTGTGCCTTAGTGAGCGAGACCGGGACGAGGCTCATAAGGATCAGGACAAGCAGAGGGCCGGCGATTAGATAAGGGACAGGCCAGGTTCGAGTCAATCGTGTGATGCGGTCAGGCATGGGTGGGAGTTCTCCTGGCACGGCAATCAAGAACGAATCTATCAGACAACGGATACCATTCTTCTTTATCAAGCTTGCCCTATGCAATGCAATCTAAGATCCGTGAAGCGTGAAACGTAAGGCGTGAGGGGTTAAACGGAAAAGACGGAACACCGCGTGCCGCGAAATGGAGGCTAAGGCATTTCTTCGCCACGTGATCTTGAATTGCAATGCCTAACCATCAATCCTTCGGCACCGACTCATTCCTTCGAGTCAGATCCCGAGGAGCGCGACGATGACGTTCTCTCTTCTTCGCCTGATTGGCGCAGCCGCGTATAGATGATTCTCGCGCCCGGCTTGAATGTGAGGTAGTACCACATCCATTCCGACATCACTCGCACGCGGCTGCGGAACTCGATCAGTAAGAAGATATGAACCACGCACCAAAGCAACCAGGCGGCCAGTCCGGACAGGCGCAATCGGCCGATCTGTGCCACAGCTTGTGCGCGTCCAATGGTAGCCAGCATGCCTTGATCCGCGTAGACAAAGGGCCAGCGCTGGTCCGGAGCGGTCTCCTCTCGAATGAGCATCCCGACATAGCGGCCTTGCTGTACGGCGACAGGAGCTAATCCCGGCAGGGGGTTCCCTCCCGGACCGGCACAATGTGCGGCATCGCCGATGACAAAGATCCAGGGATCACCCTGAATCGTCAGATCCGGTTGGACCTTGACCCGACCGGACCCGTCCTGGGAAACTGCGAGCGAGGTCAGAAGCGGCGACG
>DASVEA010000087.1:0-2127 GCA_036380815.1 Nitrospiraceae bacterium | reverse complement strand
CTAGATCAGCAGGTGAAAGCCTTAGAGGTACGGCTCAAGGAACTGGGCGGGGATCAGGCGACGAAAGAGCCGGCGGCCGGTACTCCCCCGGCAACGACCAGCGCGGCAACCGGAGACTTTATGAAACTGGGTGACGAGCAGTGGCAGCTGCAAGAATGTTACAACTGCCACAAACTGAAGGGTGAGGGTGGAAAGAAGCGCGGTCCGGAGTTGGACAATATCGCCAGCTATCTCACGGTCGACGAGATCAAGCAGAAAATTCTCGATCCCAAGAGCTTTATGGCGGAGGGATTCGAGAAGGAGTGGGAAAAGGGCAAGATGCCGGACAAGTATAAGGACCTCATGGAGGAAGGCGACGTCGTGGCGCTCGCCTCCTGGCTGGGTACATTCAAGAATACATCGGTGAACACGCCAAAGCCGATTAAGAAGAAGTAGCATGCAGCCTCAACTGAAATCGAAAGTCCGCTGTACGGATCGAGAGGTCGGAGAAGTGACCAAGGTCATCATGGACCCGCTGTCCCATGAGGTCAGCCATCTCGTCGTGTCGTTGAACGGCTCAGGCGAACGGCAAGTATCGATGGGTTCGGTGCAGACCGTGACGGACGATCTGGTGCAATTGCGGTCGTCCTCGTCCGAAGTCATGGCCTTGCCGCCCTTCAAGCGTGACGACTATGTCACCCTGCATGAAGTGGAAATCCCTGGCCTTGAGAAGCATATTCATGTCACACCGGGCGAAGTCCTGGTGCCGTTCCCTGAGTTAGAGCGGAACGTCAAGCGGCGAAAGTTTTTCGCAAACTTGACCTACGTGGTGGGGCTGTTTATCGGATTGCCGCTGGCCTTCCCTGTGCTGAAATACTTGATGAAGCCGATGTATGCACCGTTCGACAACGGATGGCTGAAGATCGGCAACGTCGGAAAGGTGAAAGCGGATGATACCGGGACCCAGTTCAAGTTCATTCACAAGGTCAAGGAGGCCTATCTGCCTGAAGCTGAGATCGAGAAGAACGTGTGGGTGGTAAAAGCCACTCCCGCGGTGTTGGAAAAGGTATATCAGGGGAAGGATATGGAATTCCGGGATGCCACCGGGAAAACCCTCTGGACCAATAAGAAGGATGTGCCCTACATCGCTTTTTCAGGCAAATGTCCCCACCTTGGGTGCGGATTTAAATGGCGAAAACACAAAGTACTCGGGCCGGTCTTTCTCTGCCCCTGCCACGTGAGCATCTATGATGCGTCCGGCAGGGTACTGGAGGGCCCCGCCCCGCGCCCCCTCGACACGCTGCCGATTCAGGTGTCCGAGAGTGGCGAGGTGCAAATTATTGATATGGAATTTAAGGCCGGGACGAAGGTCCAATCGCGGATGGTTTAGATGAGTCATACTCCTTCTGCTCCTTCTGTCGGCACGCAGCCAACGGTCGTCGAAAAAGTCTTCGACTTTGTCGATGAGCGAGTTGGGCTGAAGCTGCTTACAGCCAAGATGCTCAATGAGTCGGTCCCCGGTGGGTCACGCTGGGCCTACGTCTTCGGGTCGATTCTGTTGTTTATCTTCATCATGCAGGCGATCACGGGTGTCCTGCTGATGTTCTACTACGTGCCCACCGCCGACCACGCCTACGCCAGTACCCAATACATTCTTCATGACGTCGACTATGGCTGGTTCCTGCTGAGTTACCATTTCTGGGGCTCCACAGCCATGGTGGTCTGCGTCTTTGCGCATATGTCCCAAGTCTTTCTCTGGGGCGCCTATAAGAAACCGCGTGAACTCATCTGGCTGGTTGGGTTGATGCTCTTCGCCCTCGTCATGGGATTCGGCTTCACGGGCTATTTACTCCCCTGGGACCAGCGGGCCTATTGGGCTACGACGGTCGGCGTCGAAATTATGGATAAAACGCCGCTGATTGGCGACTTCCTGGCGCGGCTCCTCAAGGGAGGTGCGACCCCTGGACAGATGACGTTGAGCCGGTTCTTCGTTATTCACGTCATGGTGCTCCCCGCAGCTCTGATTGGGTTGGCCGGGCTGCATCTCTTCCTCTTTCGATGCGCGGGACCGGGTGGTCCATTCCGAGGTACGCCGGTGGAGCTGAAGGCGAAGACCGACTATTTTTTCCCACGGCAGATTTGGAAGGA
>DASVEA010000086.1:0-6006 GCA_036380815.1 Nitrospiraceae bacterium | reverse complement strand
ATGGCAGGCTTTATCCTGTGGCCCGACATAGGCTTCCACTTCGAGGATCTTACCAGCGAGGGTACGCCCATCGATCTCCCGAACGAGATACTTGCCGATCAAAGAACGGGCAACCTGAACCGTTGGGCGATTGAAATAGGTGCGAGGAAGAATTCTGGGCTTGGTCTTCATATGGCTTCACTATAGACCGCTCAAAACGATCTTCCAACAAGGCCGCAGGCGAAGAAAGCACCGGAGGCGTAGGTATTCTCACCCACCCAACCCCGAGCTGCAAGAGCAGCTCTTTCCCGATGGGGTACGTTGAAGATGCTTTCGAGACGAGAACGTAGGTGGATATCGTTTCAGTGATGAGCAGCCGCTCAAAATGAACATCCAGCAAGGCCGCAGGCGCCCCGAAACCCGGAAGAGTACCCTCGGGGGTACGTTGAGGAGTTTCGGTAGCCGAGAACGCTGCTGGTGGTCATTTTCAGCGGCTGCTAAAAGTACCATGCGACGCCGCCCATGAATGTACGCGGGTTTCCGGGCACGAAATGAATGTCGGTGACCCCAGCCGCCTCGGTCCTCAGTCTCGATTCGAACGCGAATATCGCCTGTTCCCACTCGGTATTGAACAGATTCCGAACAAAGAAAAATGCTTCCATGCGCCCATGAGGCAACGTGATCGGCAACCGATAGCGCTCCGACACATCGAAGGTAAGCCACGAGGGCGACGCAATGCTCCGATCTTCAATGAGCGGCCTGACCCCGAGATAGGTGGCCTGGAGCTGAGACGTCAGCCCTTCCGGCCATTTCAGGATCACTGCCCCATACGCGGTGTATTCCGGCGCCAAGGGAATCGCATCGCCGTTACGAAATTCAGCCTTCGTCCAGGTGAAACTGCCATTTACGTAGAGAGGTCCACTCACTTGGCCCCGCACGCCTACCTCCACGCCCTCTCGTCTACTGGGTCCGCGAATTTCCGTCGTCCCTTCGTCTCCCACAAACACCAGTTCCGACTGGAGATCTAGTCGCCAAATCGTGGCAATCAATTCCACGCCCCCTGGACCCCAGGGTTTCGATCGTACCCCAATCTCATAGTTCCTGGCTCGCGCAAGCGGAGAGGACCCCGGGGCCACGGCCGAACGAGCATCATTGCTGTGAAAACCTTCTCCGTAGTTGGCGAAGAATTCGGTGCTGGCCCAGGGGCCCAGGATGAGATTCATTTTCGGAAGGACGATGCCGGAGCTCGTCCGTCCGGCAGGTTGTTCCGCACAAGTGGTACAGAGATTACGCACGTCGAAAGTAAATGTTTCCCAGCGTAAGCCACCCGCCAGCCGCATCCACGACGTCGGCTGCACCTCCGCCTTCACGAACGGCGCATAGGACGCCTCAAGAATATCACCGTCCGTGGTATTCCCCGTCGGCATTCTCTTCGTTTGGGTCCCGAGTTTTGCATGGATGTCATCGACTCTGGTTTGAAACCCTATCGTTCCAATACTAGGCACGCCCAGCACTTTACCCTGCTGCTTGTATCCGAGTTCGCCGCCATACACGACACGGCGATCGGATTGCTGAATACCGTCGCCATTGACGGGATCCGTGAGAAAGAACGTGAAATTCGTGAACAGGTCAAGCCGGTAATACTGCCCATACGCGTTGGCAAAAAAATGACCACCAGATGTCGTGTCGTAATGGTAATTCAACCGGGCAGTACTACGGAGCGTATCGCCGCCCTCCGAAGGATCGATGGCACCGAATCGATCGAGCGTGCCATCATTGACCGCGCGCAGTGGAATCTCTCCGGAGGCATTCCATTGAGACTTCTGAAACGTGCCGGTCAGACTTAATTCATCCCGGCCTGTCAGATTGGTCGTCATTTTGCCGAACAGATTGGTCCGAAGGTACCGACTGTCGTTCTGGTATGGGCCATTGGTGTAATACGCTTCAGCCGCAAACAAGGTGCGGACCTTATCCTTCGTCGGAGAGAACATGAGCAGATACCGTTGCGTATCGAACTGCCCCCCAGCCGCCTGCGCGACCCCTTCCTGAACCACCTGCCGCGTCCTGAAATTCACCGCCCCCGCCGTGGCAAAGTCGCCATATTCTGGAAGATAGGCCCCTTTGTAGACCTCCAGTCCCTCGATGGTTTCCGGAATAATAAAATTGAGGTCGGTGTAGCCTTGTCCATGCGCATGGGTGCGCAAGTTGATCGGCATCCCGTCGGTAAAGAACGCGACATCGGTACCGTGATCGGCATCGAAGCCACGCAGAAAATATTGATCAGCTTTCCCTGCCCCGCCGGAATGTTCGACGGCAACAAAACCGGGAATCAGTCGCAGCACATCCGCCGGACGCCCCTGCGGCTGGAGAATAATTTCCTTGTCCGGGATGAACTGCTGGGAAGAGGCCGCGACCGGCCTTTCGCCAATCACCGTGACTTCCGGAACTTCCAGGATATCCTTATCCGGATCATGGGCCCGTACAGACTCAACGATGGTCAACAGCGCGGTCACCGCGGCCAGGAACAGCAGAAGACGTCGCATCGTCACACCGCACATTCTATGCGCGGGTGGATGAGACGCCCACGGTGATCTCTCGACAGTCGGCTCATCGACTGGCGCAGACCCTCGTGGCCTGGCTGTTCATGATTGCAGGATAACTTGACGATCTCAGTCGAGCGCGGACGACTGGAGGAGCACCTGGACTCGACGCATGGTACGGCCGATCAAATTCTCGAGCGTGAGAGCTTCGGCTCCCACAACCTCCACCCTGGCACGATTGAGCGGCAGTAACAGTTTGCGCCCTGGTGCGCCCAGAATGGCGTAGGCGATGCCGGGCGTCACCTCTCCTAACATGGCCCCCGGCAGCACCAGGTTGAGCGACGCGAGGATGACGTCTACTGTAGGGACCGTCTGCTTGATGCGCTGCTCCCCAGTCCCACTCTGGCTCGCCCCCGCTTGTTTCATCGCCTTGGTTGCCGCTTCATTTGTGCCGAGTGCGATAATCTCGTGCGACTCACCAACATGGACCAGCAAACCCTGAATCAACCGCTTCCCAAGACCTCCGCCCCGCCCATCGATGACACATACTCGCACCACCTACACCAGACCCTTACCGGTCGTCGTCATCGTAAGTTTGCCATGCTTCACACCCTTGACCGATACTAGAGCGTCCGCTACCTTCCTGATCTCAGCCCCTTTGCCTTTCACCACCAAGACCTCAAGACAATGGTCATGGTCAAGATGGACATGCATACCGGCCATTATATGACCTTGAAAATCGTGCTGGATATGAGTCAGTCTTCTTGTCAGGTCGCGCACATGATGATCGTACACAAACGTGATTGTCCCGACTGTCTCTTTATTGTCGTCCCACTCCTGCCCGACCAGGTTGTTCCGGATCAGATCCCGTAAAGCCTCCGAGCGGTTGGTATACTTGCGCTTCTTGATGTGCAGATCAAAATCATCTAGCAGATGATGGTCGAGCGACACGCCGAATCGAATAAGCTTCTTCATTACCGCCTCGGAGTAGCACGATATTTCTAAACGTAGCACTCTGCGAGACGCAAATCAACACATCGTCGTCACAATCAAACAGGGAACACACTCGACTGGAATCTAAGCTTTCAACAGACTGGGGCGGGGCTAATTCGGACTGCGGGCATCCCTTCGGAAGGTCAAGGCTAAGGTCGAGGTTGAGGGTCGCGAAGACGCCGGGTTGGATTGATCGTTGCTCAACCTGAGCCTCAACCTTGACCTCACTTTCACAGACAGGGATCGCGGGATGTATCGGATTGCGCGCAGGAACGAACGCGGTGTCATCGCGTACGCTTCCTTTGGAAGCTACTCTCTCTCAAAGCGGGGTGGCCGAGGCTGCCCTTCACTGCGCGCATCGAGCGACCACTGCTTCATCGTGGGGGCTCTGCGAGCAAGAAGGGCACCTGGCCACCCCGCGCACTTCTATTCGCCTTGAATCGGAATGTAGAGGGCATTCCCCTGCCGATTGACCAGCAGGAGCGCCAGATCGGATGGCTTAATCGGATCGGCCAGTCGCTGAAACATGACGAAGTTGGGAATAGGCTGACGATTGAGTTCTATCACCACGTCGCCCGGCTGGAGACCGGAAGATTCGGCCAGACTGCCTTCTTCAATGTCGGTCACCACCACCCCGCTTGTGACAGACAGATCCATCTGCCGAGCCAACGGCGCGGTCACATCGTCGAAGACGACGCCGGCGAGGGGATGAGCCGTGGCGGCTGAGGCCGATGCGGCTTGGTTCTTCTTGGTCCGGTCACGCGGCGCTTCCTGCACAACCAGTTCAGCCTGATACGGCTTACTCTCGCGCACGAGATCCAGTCGGTGCTTACTCCCGATCGTAGACGCGGCCACGAGGTTCCGAAGATGTCCGCTGTCCATCACGTCACGGCCGTCGAATCTCACGACCACATCGCCGCGCTTGAGTCCGGCCTTCTCGGCAGACCCTTTTGCCTGCACATCGGTCACGATCGCGCCTTTCACATCGGGGAGACGAAAGACCTTGCCTAACAGGGGCGTGACATCTTGCGTCGAGGCGCCGAGGAGCCCACGGACAACATGACCAGTCTTGAGCAGGCTCTGCATGGCGGACCTGGCCATATTGCTCGGAATGGCGAAACCCACGCCGACGCTCCCGCCTGTGGGACTGGCGATGGCCGTATTGATTCCCACCAATTCTCCATTGATGGTTACCAAGGCCCCGCCGGAGTTGCCTGGATTGATGGGAGCATCGGTTTGGATGAAATCTTCGAAGTCGGCGACACCGACATCGGCGCGACCGACGGCACTGACAATGCCGAACGTCACACTACGACTCAAGCCAAGCGGGTTCCCGATCGCCAGCACAAATTCACCGACGGCGAGCGCGCTCGAATCCCCCCACGTCACCGTCGGTAGATTGGTCGCCTGAATTTTCACCACAGCCACGTCGGTCTTCGGATCGGTGGCCACCACTCGCCCTTTGTATTGCCGCCGGTCGGCGAGAATCACTTCCACATCAACCGCATCGGCAATGACGTGATTGTTCGTCATAATGTAGCCATCCGACGACACAATGACGCCGGAGCCCTGGCCATATTGCCGCCGCGACGGAACATCCTTGAACAATCCGAACGGCAGTGCTTCGTCGCTGAACGCTTGATCGCGGACCATCACCGTGGAGGCAATGCTGACGACAGCGGGGATCACTCTGGTCGCGGTCGCCTTGACCTGCGCCTGGAGCTCACCCCCACCCGCCACGAGAATCGCACGACTCCCGGCCAGAGCTGTTCCACCGACGATCAAGCCCCACACGCAGAGCCCGATCACGATTCGCAATAGACGATTGGGTCGAATCACGCCAATGTCCTTTCTAACAGGCTGCTGAAAAAAACCGCCGGTCTGTCTTGTTCATTTGGTCTGTCAGGTCTATCTGGTTAGTCGCATGCACTCAAACAAACTAGACAGACCAGATGAACCAGATGACCGGACAGACCGGGCGACACCGGCTGTAGCCTAGCATGCGTGCGTCGGAGGCGCACTCACAATTCCATATGGCGCAGGCGGAGGGCATTGGAGATGACGGACACGGAACTGAAAGTCATGGCGGCACTGGCGATCATGGGGCTCAATAGTATCCCCCAGACCGGATAGAGCAAGCCGGCCGCGATCGGCACCCCGATCACGTTATAGAGAAAGGCAAAGAAGAGATTTTGCCGAATATTCCGCATCGTGGCTTGACTCAGCCTCCGCGCACGGAGTAGCCCGCGCAGATCCCCTTTCACCAGCGTTATCCCCGCGCTCTCAATGGCCGTGTCTGCTCCCGTTCCCATGGCGATCCCGACATCGGCCAACGCAAGGGCTGGGGCATCATTAATACCGTCGCCGGCCATCGCCACCACGCGGCCTTGCGACTTGAGGCGGGCAATGATCTGTCCCTTTTGGTCCGGCAAGACTTCAGCCATGACTTCCTCAATGCCGAGTTGCCGGGCCACTGCTTCTGCCGTATCGCGAT
>DASVEA010000085.1:0-10527 GCA_036380815.1 Nitrospiraceae bacterium | reverse complement strand
GCATCAACCCATGACTTCTTATCGGCGTCCCATCCCTTCCCAGCCAACCCGAAGTTCCGCTCATACAACACCAGCTTCCAGATATCTTCCTCTGACATCTTGCTCTTCCACGCCTTCATCTTCGTATTGGGAACCCCTTCGGAGATCCGCCAGGCCCATACCGAATCGGAGTAGAGCTTCATCCGCTCGCCGACGCGGAAGTCACGGGCACCAGCCTTGACCGGCTTGCCGTCCTTGCCATGGCAGCTGGCACAATTCACATCGGGATTTGTCTCGCCGATGAAGATCTTCCGCCCTTCTTCCATTTTGGCCGCATCGGCCCACCAACCGGCCGGCATATGTTTGTCGGCGTACTCAGCAGGAGCCGGCGGTGGTGGAACGATCGGCCCCTCCCCTCCATCTCCTCCCCCACCGCACGCCACCATGAAGAGCCCCATCCCCAACACAACTGCCAACTGCGGAAGTTTCATCTGCTTCATAACCATCCCATGCTCCTTTTTTTTCCCGACCCCCTCAATGATGTGTCACTCTCACGCTCAGACGAAAAAAAACGCTTTCACGGGGGTGATCATCACCCCTGTAAAAGCGCCGATCTTAACGAATACCGTGCCGCCACGCGCACTCCCCTGCCACTTCAAGTCACCGATCCAGCGAGGTGCACATAAGCCCCACGGACCGCTTCGGTTATTGCTTGCGCTTGCCCTGGGACTTCCCTCGTTTCTGTTCCTGCTTCCGCCACGAACGAATGAGTTTGACCCCGATAAACCCACCAACTGCCGCCGCCGCCGCCCCAGACCCTAGATAGACCCACAGAGGAGTACTGCTCCTGTCCTGTATGCAGCCGGTCCCGAAGTTGACCTGAATGATCCGCTCTGCCTCCAGATCCTTCGGGTCAAACAAGACTTTCTGTTGCTGCTGCTGCCCGTTGGCTTCAATCAGCAGTGGGTCGCCAAGATTATCGTTATGAAGATGAAACGCCGCCTTGTAGTATCCGTCTCCATCAGTCTTGACGATCTGCCCGTAGGAAATCTTTGTATCCTTGACGAGCACGTCTATGTTCGCGCTTCTTTTTCCATCTGTTCCGCAGACAAACCCTTCCACCGTAAACCGATGGTCGGCTTCATGCGTCGCAGAAACGACCGATGGGAGACAGCTCACCATCGCAACGGCTAGGATCCATTCCCGCCATCGTGACTGTCTCTGTGCGATCTGTCTGCGCCTCACGTGCTCTGGACTGACGCCTCTTTCCGTCGCCGAGCGCTTCCGTTCGCCTCACACTTCAGAACGTCTTGATGACCAACGTGCCAAGCCAATTTTGAGAGCGACACTTTTAGCATAGCCCCTCCCCGTTGTCAACGAATTGACTGCCCGACCGGACGGAGAGACAAGCCCATTTCCAAGCACTTGGAGAGAGGCATCCGCGATGAGCCTGTGCAGAAATAATGAGAAGAAGAGATGCGATCGACAGACTGAGAATTACACAATTCCTCTTGCTTTTGCATCGGCTGCGACACGTTCCACTTCGGCTCTTCGCTCCGAATCCTTCTTGGCGATCCAGTTCTCCCAGGATTTCCCCGTGGCCGTGTCCTCACCGGTGAAGGCGATCGCGGCAATCTGGTCATAGCGGATGTGCCGAGTCTGAGAACTGTCGGAAGGAAACACCTCAAGATAGGAGTCGGGACCGTTAACCTGGCGATTGAAAAGATACCCGCTGAGGGACTCGCCGGACTTCAATGACACCGTCACATCGCCGCGATAATCGAACGCCAGCTCCACCGCTTCTGCCAGCTCAGCGAACGAAACCGGCTGAAATACGCGACCTTCGGGCGACCCGGTTACGCCGCCACTACAATGGTTCTTGGTATCGGTCATCGGGGAACCGTGAGGCGTGTGGCGTGAGGGGTAAGGGGTAAATCGGACAATAAGAAGACCGTCTGGAAGCTCCTATGAACGACCAACGACGCGTCACGTTATCTATCATCGGGAGGTAGGGAGCATCGTCAACTTGACGGTCCGGCCAAACCCAGACATCGTGGTAAAAGTATCTTCGACGGCAGACGGTTCATAGCCGCAATGCACCATGCAATCGGCGCATTTCTCATTCCGCCCTGTTCCGTAGCGATCCCACTCCGTGCTGTCCATCAGCTCACGAAACGTCTTTGCGTACCCCTCTTGAAGCAAGTAGCAGGGCTTCTGCCATCCAAAGACGTTAAAGGTCGGATTGCCCCAGGGCGTACATTCGTACTCCCGCCGCCCCATCAGGAAATCTAAGAACAGCGGCGACTGATTGAACTGCCATGCTTTCTTTGGATTTCCCAAAATACGGGAAAACAGCTCCCTTGTGCGTTCTCGCTTCAGAAAATGCTGCTGGTCCGGCGCCTTCTGATAGCTGTACCCAGGCGAAATCATCATGCCTTCGACGCCGAGTTCCATCATCGCATCGAAGAATTTCCGCACACGCTCCGGATTGGCATCATCGAAGAGGGTCGTATTGGTCGTGACCCGGTGCCCCCGCTTCAGCGCCGCCTTGATCGCCTTCACCGCCACGTCATAGACGCCGTCCCGGCAGACCGCCAAATCATGCTCGTCTTTCAGACCGTCCATATGGACACTAAACGTGAGAAACTTCGAGGGCTGATACTCGTCGAGTTTTCGCTCCATCAAAATCGCATTGGTGCAGAGATAGATATATCGCTCCTGCTCAACCAGCCCACGGACAATCTTCGGCATCTCGGGATGGATCATCGGTTCCCCGCCGGGAATACTGACGATCGGGGCTCCGCATTCCTCCGCCGCAGCCCAACATTGCTCAGGCGTGAGCCGCTTATCCAACACATGATCCGGGTATTGAATCTTTCCGCAGCCGGCACAGGCCAAATTGCAACGGAAGAGGGGCTCCAACATCAGCACGAGCGGATACCGTTTCACCCCGCTCAGCTTCTGAGCGAGCACATACTTCGTAACAGTAGCCATCTGGGAAAGTGGAACGGCCATTCCTCTCTCTCCTTCTGTTCAGTCTGTATCAGTAATGGCGGCGACCGGCCACCGTACTAGGAGCTTGTAAATGTTGGCGATTCTACCATTCCGTGTCGCCGCCCGTCAATTTACTTACCGCCTTCATACTATGACCTCCTCACATTAACCTCACTGCTTTCCACTGCTCTTTGCGTCGTTTCCGAATGCCCCGCCTTGCGGTTTGCTCGTCCCCCTCCTACAATATGCCTCCCTACAAGGCCTCCATGCCCTTCACGATTCGCCCCTACTGACGTTTTCCTGTGCCACGCGCTGTCACCTACAGCGCGGGCAATTCCAAGGCCAAGGTACGGTGTGGCACCTCCGGCGATTGCTGAACAACTCGGTCGAGGTTCTCTATGAGTGAACAGGCATGACGCTTCTGAAGGGATGGTGGAGGTGGTTTGGGCGGCAAAGCCGGCTCAATAAGGTTGTCATCATTGGATTTTTATCCGCGTTGGTGCTGTTTCTCGTCCCTGTGGTTGTGTCCTGGTTCAAGCCAACCCCTGTCCATGTAGGCGTAGCCATCTACACATACGAGCGTGCCTTCCAACTGGAGGGAAATACCAAGGTCTATTTTTATGAAAATCGTAATCTGGTGTCTGATTGCAGTCTCCGGCGAATCGAACAGACAGTACCGAAAGGCCGGGCCAAGACCCCTGATCCGCAGTCCTGGGTCTTGATCAAGTTTCTCCTTGAAAATGTGACGGACCAGAACATCTCAAACCTCCGCATGGACATCAGGTCTCCTCTCCTGCGTCCCACCACAACACTGTTCGCAACATCGAATCTGGAAGCGACTGGGTCATGGGGCACCATGGCGAAGGATGCCCCACGCACGTATGTCATCTCTATACCAGCCCTCGCATCAATGACCTCAGCGGTCATCAGTGTGAAGACTCCCATCGACGAGACATTGCGTCAGTTTATCTATACGGATCACGGTCGGATGACGATCCAGGTGCCCTATTTGTCTGCGGACCAGTTTGGGACCTTTCCACTCAAAGTCTCTCGTCTCAACGCCATGAAGATTCTGAACCGGGAGAGCGTGCTGCGAACCGGCGACGAAACGTTCGCGAATGAAAAGATTGAGTTGACGACGCTTCGCGCCGACGAGCCCGATCTGAAAGATGAAAACGTGTCCTATACCCTTCTCTCGAAGGCGCACGTATGCCCGGAGGGAACGGCGGGCGACTGGTAGGATTCGGGCAAGCCGATGGAACCGTTGTTTGGTTTGTCTAGTTTTTTTGGTTGAACGAAACAAACCAGATCAACCAGACAGACCACGCACCAAGTGCGGTTTGGAGGCGCCGAGCGGGGTCGAACCGCTGCATCGCAGTTTTGCAGACTGCTCCCTTAACCACTTGGGTACGGCGCCTCACGACGATGCCATTATAGTCGCTTCTTTTTCTTTAACTCAACATGGAAGCAAGCCAGCGCGCCCGTTATGGCGCGCCATCCTTCAAGGCCTCCGGCTTATCTCCCACCACTCACCTCGGGAGCTCTCGGACGCATATTTCCAAGGGACGGCTGTAGATCGCTCGATGTGCCTTTGCTCTTGAGGAGAAGTCCAAACAGAATCAGCATCGCGATGCCCAGAGGATGATAGCTCTTCAGCGCCTCCCATCTGACTCTGCCCAATGATTCGTGACTCAGGACCGTCGTGAACAATACATAGACTCCCAACATTACGTATCCTGCGTAACTGAATCTATCTTTAATTCGCACCGCAGAAACGACGATAAACACCGCCGGCATCAACCACACCAGATGCTGGTTCCATGTTATAGGGGACAGCAACAACGCCAAGATCATGACCCCGGCGCACTCTCGAGGCCAAGCGGTATCTTTAGACCCTTGGAACGATTCTCGACTGGACCAGGCGAATAGACCGAGTAGACCCAACGTCACGGAAAGGACGATCAGCATCGCAGCTCGTGGCGGCAGATCCAACACAGGCTTGTAAGAAGGATCCACTTGCCGCAGCCGATGACTCTCCGGATAGGTGACGAGGTAGCGCATAAGTGTATGCCGAAGCGATAGATTGGCTTTTTGTTGTTCGTTTTCTTGCCTGCCCTCCATCTGCTGATCGAGCAAGGATAAGGCGGCATTCCTTGTCCACTCGGTCTGATGCTCCCACCAACTCGTCGGCCCCATGTGAACGGCGGGCAGAACGATCCAAAAGATGGCGGCAAGCACCGTATAGAAAGCCACTCGCCACTGCCGCTTCCAGAGAAACAGCAGCACAAAGAGCGCGGGGGTTATTTTGAGAGCGATACCAAGCCCGAACAATATAGCACCGACCCATTCCCTACCCACCCATATCGCATAGATCCCGCACGTAAGAATTGCCAATAGAATGAGATGGGGGCCACCGTCATCGAGATCGGCGATGAGAAACTGTAAGGTGAACACGACCGCTCCCCAGCGGGCAAACAGGTGACTCCTTCCCTTTGACTCATCTGTACCGTACACCATGCGATGAAACAAAAAGACTGTGACGGCTAAGCACCCAATGGCTACCAGGTAGCGCAGTGCTAGACTCTCGTTTCTCCCCATCAGCGTCAATGGCGCAAAATAGAGGCCGGCGGTCGGCAAATAGGCATAGCAGTAATCATTTGCATAGAGGTATTCACCGGAAAGGAAGCGTCTCCCAATCTCGCGATGGATGTCGATGTCTCGAAAACGAAATGACCGTTGGAAGGAGACGATATATCCGTGAACTGCCGCTGCAATGACGAAGCCGACCGTAAGCAGACTTGCTGGCGAAAACCTACTCATAGAGTTACCAAAACATTGGCCCACGCTGTTCACTGCCTGCTTTCAGCGTGCACAGGGGCCTAGATATATGACCCTCTCATGCCGTGTCAAGCCGCGGAATTACGATGTGAAATCGAAGGCGAGAATGAAGTAGTGGAGGTGGCCTATAACGCAACGGCCACTTACTGACGAGGCAGCACAGGAATTTCTTTTCCGAGGGTCGCAGGCTGATCCGACTGCGGGAGGATCGATTCCCAGCCCCCGTTAGAATGGACCGCGGCTGCCCCATTCTCTTCGGCGTCTTTTTCCTTGGCCATCAGCTCGACCTCTTGAATCAGCGTATCCATTAACTCTTCAATCGGCACCTTTCGGACGAGCTTGCCCTTCTTGAACAGGATGCCTTTGCCTTCGCCGCCGGCGATCCCGATATCCGCTTCCTTACCTTCGCCGATACCGTTCACGACACAGCCGAGAACCGACACATTGAGCGGGGTCTTGATATGGCCCAGCCTCTTCTCCAGTTCATTGGCCAACTTCACTACGTCGATCTCTACGCGACCACACGTAGGACAGGCGATGACATTGATCCCTCGATGGCGCAGTTCGAGCGACTTCAAGATCTCGAACCCCACCTTCACTTCCTCGACCGGATCAGCAGCAAGTGACACGCGCAAGGTGTCACCGATCCCCTGCGAGAGCAAATACCCGAGGCCCATAGCGGATTTGACGGCCCCGGTCATCGCCGTACCAGCCTCTGTTATACCGATGTGCACCGGATAGTCGGACTGGTGCGCAAACAACCAATAGGCATCGATCGCATGGTGCACATCCGACGCCTTCAGAGACACCTTCATGTTCGTAAATCCCACGTCTTCCAACGCGTGGACGGCATTGAGCGCCGATTCGGCCAAGGCTTCCGGTGACGGCCAGCCATATTTATCCAGCAATGGCCGCTCGAGTGACCCGCCGTTCACGCCGACACGCAAGGGAATCCCTCGCTCATTCACAGCCTTGATGACTTCTTCGACTTTCCACCAGGCCCCGATGTTACCCGGATTGATCCTGACGCAGTCCACGGTCTCAGCCGCTTTCAATGCCAGTCGATGGTCGAAATGAATATCCGCGATCAGCGGCACGGTCATCGCCGCTTTGATCTTGGGCAGCACCGCCGCCGCTTCGTCGTCCGGCACGGCCACGCGGATCACTTCGCACCCTGCAGCCTCCAACTGGCGAATTTGTTCCGTCGTCGCCGCGACATCGCGCGTGTCAGTCGAACACATCGACTGCACGGACACGGGGGCGTCTCCGCCGATCTTGACCTTACCCACTTGAATCTGCCGCGTTTTCCGTCTCGTGATGTGCATTCGTTTACTCTCGCCTCACCCCTAACCCTTCACGCCTCACGTCTTCAATCAGCTTCCCTGTTCATCTCCGTGCGACAGCCGATTGGACGATGAAGCAAGGGTGAACTTCTCTCGTGAGGAAGCCGGTGTCTTGCCGATTAACTCCTTCACGCTCTGATAGATGCCTTCCGCCGTCAACCCATATCGTTCACGCAAGAAATCCTGCGGTCCTTGTTCGATATACCAATCCGGCAACCCAAGAACCTTCGTCGTCACATCCGTCACACCGCCATCGGACAGGGCTTCGAGAACGGCTGAGCCGAACCCACCCATTTTGCAGCCTTCTTCAACCGTCACCACGTAACGAACGCGCCTCGCTACCTCGACGATCAGGTCCTGATCCAACGGCTTCACGAAACGCGCATTCACCACCGCCGTGGAAATACCTTCTTCCTCAAGTTGTTTCGCCGCCGTGACCGCATGCCAGACCGGCACACCGATGGCAACGATCGCTACCTCCATACCATCGCACAACAACTCGCCCTTCCCGATCGGCAACGCCTTCGGCTCCTGATCCATCATGACGCCCAAGCTCAATCCGCGCGGATACCGCACCGAAGCAGGCCCGTCATGCTGGACACAGGTTTTCATCATATGCTGCAACTCATTTTCATCCTTCGGTGCCATGACGACCATGTTCGGTATGTGGCGCAGGAACGCATAATCGAATGCCCCGTGGTGCGTCGTCCCGTCTTCCGCAACCAGCCCACCGCGATCGATGCAGAAGGTCACCGGCAGATTTTGCGTGGCGACATCGTGTACCACCTGGTCGTACGCACGCTGCAAAAAGGTGGCATACAACGCCACCACCGGGCGGAGGCCCTGCGTCGCGAGACCCGCCGCAAATGTCACCGCGTGTTGTTCGGCAATTCCCACGTCATAGAGCCGGTCCGGGAACTCCTTCTCGAAAATATTGAGGCCGGTCCCTTCACACATCGCCGCCGTAATCGCGACGATCCGCTTGTCCGCTCGGGCCAGCTTGACCAATGATTCGATGGCGACCTGCGTAAAGGACGGCCGCGCCGCTTTCTTCGCCGGTGCCCCGGTTTCCCGAACAAAGGGCGGGCAGGCATGAAACCACACGGGATTGTTCACCGCAGGCTCATAGCCCAACCCTTTTTTCGTAATGACATGGAGCAACACCGGTCCCTTCATCTTCAACACATTTTCCAAGGTGGGCAGCAGATGCTCGAAGCTATGTCCGTCAATCGGCCCCGCATACCTGAACCCAAGCTCTTCAAAGAGCAGCCCGGGAAGGATCGCGCCCTTGGCCAGCTCTTCAGCCCGGCGGGCCCACTTCTGCATGTCCTGCCCGATGTGGGGAATTTTCCCCAACAGTTGCCCTGTTTCCTCCCGCATCTTGGCGTAAAAATCTCCGGTCAAGGTCCGGTTCAAATACGCGGAAATGGCTCCGACATTCCTCGAGATGGACATTTGATTGTCGTTCAGAATAACGAGGAAATCTTTCCCCAGCCCTCCGGCATGCTGCAGACCTTCCAGAGTCATCCCGGCCGTCATGGCGCCGTCGCCGACGATGCAGACGACCTTGTGTCGCTGTTTCAACTGCTCACGCGCCTCGACCATGCCGTAGGCCGCGGATACGCCGGTTCCCGCATGGCCTGCGTTGAACGTATCGTATTCACTTTCCTCGCGCTTACAGAAGCCGCTCAGCCCTCCATGCTGCCGGAGCGTATGGAACCCCTCGCGACGCCCGGTGAGTAGCTTATGCGCATAGGCTTGATTGCTTGTATCCCAAACGATCTTATCCTTTGGAGGATTGAGCAGGTAGTGCAATGCCACCGTAAGTTCAATCACTCCGAGGTTCGAGGCGAGGTGCCCTCCGACGTTGGACACCACGCCGATAATCTGCTCGCGCAGCTCTTGGCACAAGGCAGGAAACTGCTTTGGTGTTAGCCGTTTCAGATCAGCCGGGTTTTGAATGGTCTTCAGAATCGACATGACAGACGCTCCTTTGCGTCAATGCGCACACTTGTAACAACGCGCCGGTCGCAGATAAACACTGGCGAAGCCCCTTGGCAGCTTGAACGCTCGCAGCGGTGAGTTTCACATGGGAATCCCATGTTGTCAAGGGGTTAGCAGATGCGACCCCGCTTATTTGGCGACTCGAGCCGGATTCGAACCGATAGCTAAATACTGTTGAAACACGGAGGTCAGGGGAACTCCCGATATAAAAGTCGAGATTCTCGACCGCATACAGTTGCCACAGAAAATGCGGGGCCATACGGTAGCTGAACCCCGGGACTGCTTCTGTAATACCATGGTCCAATACAGCTGAGTTGGTCCCGGAAAACGGCGACGAATAGAAGTCAAAATGGGCCGTGATCGACAGGTTTTCCAACAATAGGTATTCGATGGCGGCAAGCCCTGACACGGTGGGCCGTAGGCTAAGACCTGCTATGGTGCCCGTCGGGACAACTCCGGTCACGTTAGCATGGAGCATCCATCGGCCTGTCACAAGTTTTCAACAGCGAGACCCAATCCGAAATCCGGACTCCCGCTTCCGAAAAAATCCGATTGATCCCCCGTCGGCACTTCACTGCGCCACGGAGCGAAACAGCCGGCATCGCTGCCCCTTCCATCTGGAGTTGATACACTCTCATCAGTGTCGTATCCCACAGCCCCATCGCGCTCGGACCTCCGCTCAATAGTTGTTTGTCCGTTCCGAGTGACATTGAACACAAAGTTGGTGTTCCTAAGCGCAGCTCGCATCGGCGCCAAGCCAGTCGTTGCCCGCTCGGCCTTATTAATGGCTCCATCCATAAATCCCTGATATCGATAGAGCACCGGCGCTTCCAGCCCATGCTCCAATCTGTCAGTGGCACCATAACGAAGGAAGAGGCCGGATCTGAGGGTTTCAAATTTTACGATCGCGCTGCTCTGCGGCGAGTCTTCGTTATTGACACTGGTGGTCTCGACAAGTTCCAACCGCACGTCCAGCATACCAGGGTTCACAACGGTTGCACGATCGCCAGGAAGGCTCAACACCAACAGCTGAAAGGCCCGAAAGTTTCTGACCGGGAACGGACCGAACCCCTCCCCCTTGACCGGTGGAGGCTGGAAAGAAAGGGAGACGAGGAGTGCGGCGAGAACGACGCGATAAAAGATCATGCCCTAGCAAACATGACGCGATTGCCCCTCAGTACGGAAAGTCGAGGCCCGCAAAGATAGCACCCCCCTCCCGGCTGTAGCCGTAGTCGACGCGTCCGACGACGTTGGGCTTGACGATCCCACGGAACCCTATGCCCGGAGTCATGCGGTAGTCCTTCAAGGAGATATCTCTGAAATCACTGAAGACCTGCCCGGTGTCCACAAACGGCGCTATCTCAAAATC
>DASVEA010000084.1:0-3146 GCA_036380815.1 Nitrospiraceae bacterium | reverse complement strand
AGCGTGGAACTGTGGCTATACACACACACGGCCTTCCCCTGGTGAGACTGACCCAACCGGCGGAAGCCATCGACGATATCCACATAGACATCGAAGAAGGAATGCCCGCCCGGGTAGCTGTAGAGGGGATGTTTGATCAGGCGCTTGGCCGTCTGCACGTCCACGCCGAATGCCTTTGCGGCCTCCTCGGCTTCCACCTTCTTCTCCAGACCTGTGACCCATCCGAAATCCTGGGAGTCTAGGGCGGAATCGCAGGCGGGTGCGAGCGCCTCAGCATGGTGCGCCTGCGCCTGCATCAACGCCGCGATCACCCGCTCATACAGTTGCCGCGTGTTGGGGCTCTGGCTCACCAGATGGACGAACGTGCGCGGATCAAGGTAGTTGTGAATGTGCAGGAAGTCCAGCTGTTGCCCGACCACGCCCAGCATTCGAGCCAGGGCTGCACCAACTGCATCGGCTTTGGGGACGCCTCGCTCAGGATCCAGCACGTTTGCAAGGCGGCGCCCGACTCGATAGGTACCGCTCTCCACGCGTGAGATACCATGACGCATCGTGAAGAGGAGCGTGCGACCGGTTAAATCGCGCGGCAAGAGCCAAAACCGATCCTCGCCCAAGTCCAGCACGATTCGATCCTCGACCAACTGCGGCGTCAGTTGCGCGCGCGGCACGATCGCTACCGGCCGGCGATGCGCCGGCTTCTGCACTGACCCGATTGGCACGCGGAAGAGCGGTGCCAACTCGCCTGCTGCGAGAAGAGCATTCCAGGCGGCAAAGAACACCAGTTCGTCGCCCCGGCAACCCTCTTCGATCACAGCGCGACGGGTAGCCCGATACTCCTCTGCCCCAGGAAAGCCCCCTTGCGCTCCGTGCACAAACGCCCTGATCTTCTCTATGGCATCACGGGTTCGCTGTAGTCGATCGACTGTGGACGTCGGGATAGGTGGGAACACAATTCCCTCACCGGCGGTGCGATGCGCCAGCATCTCTCCATAGGCTAGGAGCCCCTCGACTGTCACAAACTCAAGCTGGTCCACTGCGGATTCCAATCTATACCTCGTTGACTTGTCCTAGGAGCCTGCCCGATCTGCCAGTATGGTGGTCGGGAGATACCGGACTGGAGAACATCCTCAACAGGATGAGTGCATTGGATGCTACGCTGGCGAATGCGCGATAGCAACAATTCTCGACCTCGAGCACCCACTCCTCTCACACCCGTTGATCCTCGAAGATCGTGCGTGCTAGGGTTCGTACCGTGCTGCCTCGCCTCGCGATACGAACGCGAAACTATGGGTCGAACTTGGAAGATTTATGGAATACGCGTCGTCCATGGTGGGGTACTGTTCGGCGGTCCCACGGGTACTCCCAGGGCCGGTTCGTCGTCTGAACCGACTGTACCGTCTGCCTCTGTCCCATCCGTTCAGTCCACAGGGTCTACTATACCGGTAACCACTACCGAACGTTCATGCCATTGAATATGACACCATGACTCCCAAACACACACTGACATTGACTGCCTATCTCCAATCGACAAAGGCCCCCTGGACCTCATTGCTGACGGTCACAACCGGGCAGCGCGCCGAATCGCTGGTGCGCCCACCGACCGGGTTGGTACTGAAGATTATCAAGGGCCTTCACTGCAAGACGCCAGCAAATCTGTTTGCGGAATTCGCACGGGCATTGGCGTTCCCCGACTACTTCGGCCACAACTGGGACGCCTTAGAGGAATGTCTGGCCGATCTGGAATGGCTGCCGGCCAAGGGCTATATTCTGCTCATCACCGATGCAGCCCATGTCTTATCCGACGATGAAACAGAGTATGAAACCTTTCTTGAGATCTTGCGTGATGCGGGAGAAGCCTGGGGAAACGGACAGGCGGTGACGGGCGCGCAACGAGCAACGCCCTTCCACGTGCTGTTCGCTGTATCGGAGCGTGAGAAAGCCAAGCGGGCACACTGGGGGATGAAAGAAATCAATGCGGAACCGACTCGGGAGCCGGGAATACAGCGTCGGACTTCCTTAAAACGGAGCTAGCAGGGGATGGCTGTCTTACTGGCGCATCTTCTTGGTCATGTTCAGCAAGCCTGTCCAGCGGAAGAGCGCAGAAGATATTCCGGTCGCGACTCCAGAGCGTGAGGCAGTGTGAATCGATGCCTGCCAGCGGGCTTCGACGGCATGGCGATGAACGACGCATATCCCATGCGTTTCCCGAGCATCGTCGAGAGGCACCTTCTCGCCCACCAACTCGGGTTTCCCTTCTCGTCGGCACCACGAACAGACAATCTTCATCGTTGATCTCTTAATCGCTGTCTAGACTTCCGAATATTACTGATTTATTAGGCAAGAGTCGAGCCGCGCTCGATTGGTAGCATGACTCGGCACATTTGCAAGGGATTACGAACGGTCCCTGCCTCGCAGCAAAACAGCCTGCACCAAAAATGTTGAGAACCGCATCTCTTCAGACATTTTTGGGCCCCAGTCGCCATATCACACCACATAAACCTCCTCTTTCTTGACCGAGGCTCGACTGCGTGGTACTGTGCGCCCCCATTATGAAAACCACTCGTTCAGCCAAGCTGTTTGCCGACGCGCAGCAGTTAATTCCCGGAGGTGTAAATAGTCCGGTGCGCGCCTTTCGCTCCGTCGGAGGCCAACCCCGGTTTATCAAGCGCGCCAAAGGTGCCCGCCTCTACGACGTTGATGGGAATACCTACATCGACTATGTCCTCTCATGGGGCCCGATGATTTTGGGTCATGCCGCTCCATCGGTTATCAGTACGATCAAAGCGGCTGCCGCAAACGGAACCAGTTACGGCGCGCCGACCGAGCTGGAAGTCATTCTTGCCCGCATGATCCGCGACGCCTTCCCATCGATGGAAAAGGTCCGACTCGTCAGCTCCGGCACCGAGGCGGTCATGAGCGCGATTCGTGTTGCGCGTGGCTTTACGAAGCGAGACAGTATTCTGAAATTTGAAGGGTGCTATCACGGCCACAGCGATTATTTGCTGGCGAAGGCCGGCTCAGGTCTGGCCACGTTGGGAATCCCCGATTCGCTTGGAGTTCCGGCTGACTTTGCGAAACACACCTTGACCGTGCCGTACAACGACATCCAAGCGGTTCAACAGATCGTCAAAGAGCATCGAAACACG
>DASVEA010000083.1:0-5871 GCA_036380815.1 Nitrospiraceae bacterium | reverse complement strand
CCCTCCAAGCGGGTGCTGAAGGAGGGGGATATCATCGGACTCGACCTAGGGGCGATCATCGACGGGTTTTACGGGGATTCGGCGGTCACGGTCGCGGTGGGGCAGACGACCGAACAGAGTGCCCGCTTGGTTCAAGTGACTGAAGAGGCGATGTATCTCGGAATCAAGGAAGCGGTGGTGGGTCATCGGCTATCAGACATTTCGCATGCGGTTCAGCGGCATGTGGAGTCTGCCGGTTACTCGGTCGTAACGGAGTTCGTCGGCCATGGGATTGGCCGGCAGTTGCATGAAGATCCGCAGGTGCCGAATTATGGGAAGCCTGGCCAGGGACCCCGATTGCAGGCAGGGATGGTCCTTGCGATCGAACCGATGGTCAACATGGGTGGCGCTGCCGTCAAGGTTCTTGAGGATCGATGGACGGCGGTGACGGTAGACGGGAGTCTCTCGGCGCATTTTGAACATACGATTGTGATTGAGCCGAGTGGACCACCTCGTATTTTGAGTCGGCTCTGAGAAGCTGGGGACGTGGTCATGCAGTTCGAGGAGAGGGGATAGAGATACGTGCCGAAAGAGGATGTGATCGAAATTCAAGGCACGGTGAACGAGACATTACCGAACGCAATGTTTCGTGTGTCGTTGGACAATGGCCATAAGATTCTCGCGCACATTTCCGGAAAAATGCGCATGCACTTTATCCGTATTCTTCCCGGGGATAAGGTGACCGTGGAACTGTCGCCGTACGATCTGACGCGCGGGCGGATCACCTATCGGTTTAAGTAGGAGCGCAAAATAGATATGAAAGTGCGATCATCCGTCAAGCCGATCTGTGCCAAATGTAAGGTGGTCAGACGTAAGGGCGTGGTGCGAATCCTTTGCGAGAATCCGCGCCACAAGCAGCGTCAAGGGTGAGATGATCGCAGGACGACCTGATCGGTCTCCTGCTCGCGCAGCGCGCGGCCTCAGAAGGCCCTCGCTGGACGCGCGCACTAGAGCCCAATCAGGTCATCCTGCGATGAATGATGGGAAGGGTAGGAGGAACTATGGCTCGTATTGCTGGAGTGGATCTGCCGAGGGAGAAGCGGGCGGACATCGGCCTGACATACGTCTATGGGATTGGGCGGGCATCTGCACTCTCTATCCTGGACAAGGCCGGGATCGACGGAGCAATTCGCGTCAAGGATTTGAGCGAAGAGCATATCGTCAAGATTCGAGAAATTATTCAAGAGGGCTTTCAGGTCGAAGGCGATCTGAGAAAGACCTTCTCGATGAACATCAAGCGATTGATCGATAGTGGCACGTACCGTGGTCTGCGCCATCGGAAGGGGTTGCCGGTCCGCGGCCAGCGGACCAAGACGAATGCGCGGACGAGAAAAGGCCGTCGCTCCGGTGTGGGAAGCAAACCGAAACCGCCCACGCGTCCGGCGTAGTGCGGACCGTTTACTTGAGTAGGGAGCCTGTATGAGCATCAAAAAAGGGAAGAAGAAAGAGCGCCGGATCGTGCAGAGCGGGGTGGCCCATGTCCAGGCCTCCTTCAATAACACGATCGTCACGATCACCGACTTGAGCGGCAATACGATCGTGTGGGCAAGCTCAGGGAACCAAGGCTTCAAGGGCTCTCGCAAGAGCACGCCCTTTGCGGCTCAGCGGGCTGGCGAGGCTGCTGCGCGCAAGGCGATGGAGAGCGGAATGCGCCAAGTGGATGTCTATGTGAATGGCCCTGGGTCCGGTCGTGAATCGGCGATTCGATCTCTTCAGGCCGCTGGACTGCGGATCCATATGATTCGTGATGTTACCCCGATTCCGCACAACGGATGTCGCCCACCGAAGCGGCGTCGCGTCTAGTGGTGTATGTCGGGAGAGTCGAGTACACGAGAATTGTTGGGCACACCCGCATGGTGATGTCCGGTAACCGGAGGTAGAGCAGTGGCAAAGTATCGCGGTCCCGTCTGTCGGTTGTGTCGACGAGAGGGTGAGAAGTTGTTTCTGAAAGGCTCGCGCTGCATGACAGAGAAGTGTGCCATCGAGCGACGGAGCTATCCTCCCGGACAGCATGGGCAAAAGCGTCCGAGGAATTCAGAGTACAGCACGCAGCTCAGAGAAAAGCAGAAGCTGCGCAGAATTTACGGTCTGATGGAGTGCCAGTTCCGTGGCGTGTTTGAGCGTGCGGAACGCCAGTCTGGTATCACCGGCGAGGTGCTCTTGCGATTGCTGGAATGCCGGTTGGACAATGTGGCCTACCGATTAGGGTTCGGCGCCTCGAGAAAAGAAGCCAGGCAGCTGGTGAGCCACGGGCATCTGACCATGAATGGTCGAAAAATCAATGTTCCAGGCGCGCTGGTCAAGGTGGGAGATATTATCAGCGTTCGGGAGCGAAGTCGGACATTGGTCTCGATCCAGGCCGCCTTAGAGTCTGTTGATGGGCGAGGCGTTCCAGAGTGGTTGGAGCTGGAAAAGACGGCCTTTAAGGGCGTAGTACGAGCATTGCCGTCCAAAGATCAAATTTCGCTGCCGGTGAATGAGCAGATGGTGGTGGAGTTGTATTCAAGGTAGATGCGGAATTGGGAGGGGCGTCGGTCTCTGCAGCGAACTGGTGCCGTTCAGTGGCTGGCTACTCGATGAGATGAAGGGGGAGTCATGATTAAAGCGATGAAAGACTTTCAGATCCCAATGCGGGTAGAAGTCGACAAAGATACGCATTCCCAAACGTTCGGCAGATTTACGACAGAGGCCTATGAACGTGGGTTTGGGACCACGGTCGGCAACGCGTTACGGCGTGTGCTGTTGTCGTCACTGACGGGTGCGGCAGTGACCACGGTGAAAATCGAAGGGGTCTTGCACGAGTTCTCCACGATTCCTGGTATCACGGAGGATGTGACCTCCATTATTTTAAATGTCAAAGGACTGCGGCTTGCCGTACATACCGATAAGCCGAAGACGCTCCGTCTCAAGAAGAAGGGACCTGGTGAAGCGAAGGGGTCTGATATTATTCACGATGCAGACGTGACCATCCTGACCCCGAATCTCCATATTGCGACGTTGGACAAGGATGCCTCGTTCGATATGGAAATGACGGTGAAGCATGGGCGGGGCTACGTGCCTGCCGAGCGAAATAAGGAAGAGGGGCTGCCGATTGGTGTGATCGCGATCGATTCGGTGTTTTCACCCATCAAACGCGTGAACTTTCATGTGGAGAATGCCCGCGTCGGTCGCATGACCGATTATGATAAGTTGACCTTGGAAATCTGGACGGATGGGACCATCTCGCCTCGTGATGCTTTGTCCACTGCGGCCGGCATCCTGCGTGATCACGTTGATATTTTTATCAATCCCGATGAGCGAGTCGAAGGGCGTGCTGATCTTGGGAGCGATGAGGCGCAACGCGAGGTCAATAAGCATCTGTTCCGTAGCGTGAACGAGTTGGAGCTGTCGGTCCGTGCCGCAAACTGCTTGAAAAATGCGAACATCAAGACCATTGCCGACTTAGTTCAGAAGACCGAAGGGGAGATGCTGAGGACGAAGAATTTCGGTAAGAAATCGCTCAATGAAATTAAAGAAATCTTGACGGAAATGGGCCTAGGTCTCGGCGTGAAGCTGGATGCAGTGCAACAGAACAGCGGTAGCCCGAAGAGTGAGTAACGAAACAAGAGGGAACCCGTGCGTCATCGAAAAAAAGGCAGACAGCTCGGACGACAGACCAAACATCGGTGGGCCCTGTTCCGAAGTCTCGTGACCTCGCTGCTCGAACATGAGCGCATCGAGACGACTGAGGCCAAGGCGAAGGAAATTCGAGGGTTCACGGATCGGATGATTACGCTCGGCAAGAAGGGGACATTGCCGGCTCGGCGGCAAGCCCTCGCGTTTATCCGAAGCAAGGACGTCGTCTCAAAATTATTCAGCGACGTGGCGGTTCGATTTCAAACCCGTTCGGGTGGCTACACGAGGATGGTGAAGACGAGACGGCGGATCGGAGACGCCGCGAAGCTTGTCGCGATTGAACTCGTCACGCGGCCGGATACTGCGCCCGCAAAGAAACAAATACCTAATGTAGCTGCTCCTGCGAGCCCCGCTGCCGACTAGAGGGATGCTGAAAAAGTCGCTCCCAGGGTCTGTAAACATTCGACGTGAAACGTAGGACTGCCGAGTGCGCTCTCTCCGAACCGTTTCACCTTTCACGAACGACCAGCGACATTCTGGCGTGTCCACATAGTTTTCCCGCAGCCTGTTAGGTCTCCTGTCGGCGTGATCTAGTCGCGGGTGCGACGCCGCATTATCGTTCCGACGATTCCCCATCTTGATCACTCCATCTCTACCGAGTAAACCATGCCGGGGTTTAGGCATAAGTTTACTTGGTTTTGAGCCCATGCTACTATCGTGCCAGTCTCCTTCATGCTACTTGAAAGGAAGCAGGGATAAAGTGTGGCAACGCTGGGTACGGGGAGGTTTGTTAGGGCTCAGTGTGTTGTTGGCCTGTTTCCTCGCATACCTGCTCGTGACCAGTTCTACAATGGTTTCCACCCCGACGGCGGCGGCTCCCGGCTCCATGGACACAGCTGATGCCACGATCTCCCAGTTTACGTTCACCCAAACGAAGGGCGATACGGTTCAATGGCAGGTGCAGGCGCAAGAGGCTCGGCTCTTTGAACGGGACAAGCGGGCGATGCTCCGAGTGGTCGCGGTCACACTATTCGGCCAGCGGGGAAAGGAATTGACCGTCACCGGAGATGAAGGAACGTTGAATACGGAGACGAAGAACTTTGAGCTTGCGAACCGATCAGAGCCACTCGTAATTCAGACCGAGAGTGGATACGTGATCTATACCAACCATCTGACTTGGACTGATCAAACGAGAGAGATACGCACGCAAGATCCTGTCCGTATCGTTGGGCATGGGTTAGAGGTGATGGGGCGTGGATTGTTGGGACATTTGGACCGCGAAGAATTTGAAGTACTTGAGGACGTACATGTGGATTTGGCTCCTGCTTCTTAATTTGTTCCCGATGGGGATGGCTTCATTGAGCGAATCGGCTGACGCAGCCCTTCCCAAAGGAGGTATTGATCAAGCGGTAAGCACCACCATTACGGCCAAGAAGATGACCGTAAAAGGTCAGGATAGCCAAGCGGTGTTTGAGGGGGCAGTTGTACTGACTCGTGGGTCATTGGTCGTCTATTCCGATCGCATGGTGGTGATGTTTCGCGAGCAAGACGCGCCTGCGAGCGATAACCAGAAAGGGCATGAGGCTGTCAAGGGCGCCGCGCCTTCGAAAGGGCCTGATGCCGTGCCGGCTGTGTCGAATCGTTCGGTCAACAGGATTGAGGCGGTCGGACGAGTGAAAATCGAGAAGGATTCAGGGAGTGCGACCTGTGAGAAAGCTATCTACTACCATGATGGGGATAAGATCGTCCTGACTGGTGACCCGGTGGCCTGGGACAAGGGAACAAGGGTCAGCGGCAAACAAATCACGATGTTTTTGGCAGAGAATCGGAGTGTCGTGGAAGGAGGCTCGCATGTGCGGATCGACCCGGATGGGGGGGCGATCAAGTGATCGAGGCGATTCAGGGGAATGCGCCGGCGACTGGCTCCCCGGTGAACAGGGCAGAGGGTACGGGTTTACGCGCGACAGGATTGGTGAAAAGTTTTCGAGCCCGCAAGGTCGTGAAAGGCGTCTCGATCGAAGTCCGCGCCGGCGAGGTCGTGGGTTTGCTGGGACCCAATGGTGCTGGGAAGACCACCATTTTCGACATGATCGTTGGTCTGTGCCAGCCTGATGAAGGGGCGATCTCGCTCGGGGAAGAGGTGATCACGGATCTTCCAATGTACAGACGCGCGCGGAAAGGCATTGGGTATCTTCCGCAAGAATCATCTGTGTTTCG
>DASVEA010000082.1:0-2224 GCA_036380815.1 Nitrospiraceae bacterium | reverse complement strand
ATGGCTTGATCCCCTACCCCATGTCCAAATTGGTCGTTAATGCGTTTAAATTTGTCGATGTCCACCATCAGGCAGCTCAGTTCGATGCCATGTTTGCGGCTCTCGGCCATCGCCGTCTCAAATTGCGCGTAAAAGGCTCGACGGTTGAGGCAGCCGGTGAGTGAATCTCGAGACGCGAGACGCCCCAGTTCGTCGTTTCGTAGTAACACTTCCGCTTGAGCCGCCTCAAGATCTGTCACGGTTTGCACCAAGGTCGCATTGGATTGCGTCAGTTGCTCGTTCGCGCCCTGGAGTTCTGCCGTACGTCGGTCGACCTGTATGTTCAATTCATGCAGTTGTTCTGCCACCTCACGTGCAAGATCCCATTTTCGACAGAGTGCAGTGGCAAGCTGCAACACTTCAATACCGTTAAACGGTTTCTGGAGGATCAACAACTTGTCGGTTCGGCCGACACGTTTTTCGATATCATCCCACGGCTGGTCGGAGTATGCCGTACAGATGACCACTTGTAGCTCTGCGTCCGCTTCCCAGAGGTGTTCGATGGTTTCCAGGCCGTCCCACCCGGGCGGCATCCTCATATCAACAAACGCCACCGCATAAGGCCGGCCTTCATTCCGTGCCAGCTGCACCAAGGTGAGAGCAGCTTGCCCCTGATCGGCGCAGTCCAGTTCGAACCGTTCGAACACCCGTGAGAGAGGTGGATCGCCGAACAATGCCGCCCGCGCTTGATCGAAGCTCTCCTCTCCGGCTTTCGCTTGAAGGATTTTGCGAAAGTCCTCGTGGATGGACGTGTTGTCGTCGATCACTAAGACCCGAAGGTTTTTCTTATTGTAATCCTGGGTCATTCTTTTTTCTTTTTCCCCGCGACGATGGGATAGCCGTCGTCATTGAGACCTCCCTCCAGATTGTCTTGTCTCCGACCAGCCATGAACCCGTGCATGTCGTTGAGAAGGGCCAGGAGATTCTGCGCGCATTTCTGTATGGTCGTCGCATGCTCTCGCTGCCCGGGACTGAGCGGGCTGTCGAACAACAGATTCACCTTGCCGACTAGCTCATTTATGGGCGTGAGGATTTCATGGCTCATGATCGCCAGAAACTCTTCTTTCTGACGGAACGCTGACGCGGCATCGTCCTGAGGCTGGGCCTTCACAGTCTCCGCAATTCTCTGAGCAATGTTTTCTTGAAGGCGGTCGTTTGTTTCTTGCAATTCCGCCGTTCGCTGGCTCACGCAGGACGCGAGGCATTCAATCTGCAGATTGAGCGAATTCGTCAGATTCCATTTCTTCGTGAGCGAATTTGCCAGTTGGACAACCTCGATGCTGTTGAAGGGTTTCAGCAGGATGAGCAGCTTATCGGTGTTCCCGATCCGGCGACTCACGTCTTCCCATGGATGATCGGCATAGGCCGTGCAGATCACGATTTCAAGGTCAGGGGCGACCTGCCACAGATGCTCGACCGTTTCGAGGCCGTCCCATCCCGGCGGCATACGCATGTCTACGAAGGCCATCGCGTAGGGGCGGCCCTCTCGCTGAGCACTCTGGACCAGATCGATGCCCTCTTGCCCCTGATGCGCGTAATCGAGTTCGTAGTGCTCCTGTGGCGGAAGACTCGGTGTCTCTCCGAACAAAGCCACCCGCGCCTGATCGAGCGAATAAGAATCTTTTGGCGGCACCAAGATCTTACGAAAGTCCTCGTGGATGGACGCATTGTCGTCGATCACCAGAATGCGTCGATTGTCAGTGGTCTTGCCGTTCGTCATGCGGCAGCATCCGCCAAGGTCAATGGGAGATCGAGCATGAAGGTGGCGCCGCGCCCTTCTCCCGCACTCTGAGCTTGTAGGGTTCCGCCAAGATTCTTGGCGGAGATTGCGGCACTGTGAAGACCAAGGCCATGTCCGGCCTTTCTCGTCGTAAACCCCTGGCCAAACAAGCGTGGGAGGTTTTCAGATGTAATGCCTACCCCGGTATCGGTCACCTCAAAACGCACGGATCCTCTGCGGTCGGAAGGTAACCCGATCCGGACCGTGAGGCAATGAGCGTTCGCAGGATATTCGACCATGGCGTTCTTGGCATTGGTGATTACATTCACCAGAATCTGGAGGACATGATGACGATCCGTCATGATTGTCGGAACATGGGCATACTCCCGCACGACTCGGATACCATACTTCTCCGGCTCGGGCATCCCCATCATCAAGGCTTGCTCCATCAAGTCCTCGGCCGAC
>DASVEA010000081.1:0-3350 GCA_036380815.1 Nitrospiraceae bacterium | reverse complement strand
GTGCCCCACCAACGCCAATCCCTCCGACGATCTCACCGCCGAGTTCGATCGGGAGTCCGCCCCCGAGCATCAGCACCTGATCGTTCACCTCGCGAAGAGCTTGCAAGGTCGGAACCCTGTTGATCAGCTCAGCGAGCTCGGTCGTAGGACGGCGGAGACTAGCCGCGGTATAGGCCTTCTTCCTGCTGCTATCGACCGTATGCGGCCCTGCTCCATCGGCTCGTGCCATGGCGCGAAGAACGCCGGCTCGATCCACGACCGACACGCTCACCCGGTAGCCATCTTTGTTGCAGGCATCTAACGATGCCTGGATCGCCTTGCCGGCCATACCCATCGGCAAGACTGCCTCTTTCGGTAACTCATCAGAAGCCGGGACCGTATAAGGCATCAGCATCACGAACGCCGTTGCGATCATGAGCCGACATGCCATAGGCACAGCACGACTAATATGTTGCAGGTGAACGCATGTCATCGGTGTGTCTCCTCGTTAGTATGAAAAGGTGTGGTGGAAGGAGCGTACGAAGACGTGAGAGGACTGTCAAGATGGCGATTTTGGATCGGGAATTAAAGAAGTGGCAAACGCGGCCGTCAGCTCCAGACGACGCGTTCTTGATTGAGGAGGTAATCGATCACTTCGATGCTATTACGCATCTGGATCTGCGCCTTTTCTGACATGGGGAGGACGGCACCGACCAGCTTGCCTGATTCAACGTCGTCGAGCGACGGAATTCCGTCAGCTCCACGCTTTTCCAGCTCTTGTCGGTAACTTGCCACCTTCGCCTCCTGTTTCCCTGATCAGTTGGATCAGCAATTTCTACGCCAGAGACTCATCATCTTTCTATTTACGGCGTACAGGTAGCATAGCACATGGAAATCCGTGCTCCGGTGAGAGTGCGACAACTTATTGATACAACGCTACTTTTCAGCCGATCGACGTGCAGCGGTTGAGGCAGGTGCAAGGGCGCCGAGGTATGAGAAATGACCGATCTTGAGAAGCGGCGAATCGAGGCGTAGGCGAAAATCGTCATGCCCAGCGTCAATAAAATACGGGTCGCCGGTAATATCTGACTGGGCTTTCAGTTCCGGAGCCGGCTGGTTCGGATTACCTTCTCGTAAATAATCACCATCCGTGTTGTACAACGCATTGAAAGAGGTGGTGGTCTGACTGGATGAGGCGATCACAAAGCCAACTCGATTCAACCCGACCACGTTGCCGGTGACGTCACTCCGGGATTGACCGAGAAATGCCGCACCACCACCATTCTTGACCAAGGTATTGCTCACCAGCACGGCTCGTGCACGATCGCTGACAACGACGGCTTCAAAAAGACTTCGGACAATCACGTTTCGCTCCAACCGCACATTCGACTTGCCTGCAATCGAGACACCATAATCGTTGTCATGAATGATATTCCCGATAAGGACGGCTTCTGAATCGGCAAACTGAGCGCCGGTCGTCTCGCTCCCCCCGATGACACAATCTTCTATCCGTACATCGTGGACTTGCTGGCTGAACAACATGCCATTGATCTTAATCCGACGAAGAACAATGCCTTGCCCATTGAAGAGACCGACAGCATGCCCCCCTTGGTCATTAATGGTCATGTCTCTGATTTCAATGTTCGTCGCCCCATAGGGCCACTTGCCCACATGGAGAGCGCCTACCACAATACCACCCCCCAGAATCGTCACCTGATCCACTCCGGCCCCGACGAACTTGATCTTCTCTTTGCTGTGAATGGTCACGTCCTGAGGATATTGCCCCGCCTTGACGAAGACGGTGTCGCCTTTCCTGGCGGTATCGACCGCTTCCTGAAGAGAAACAAAATCTCCTGTTCCGTCAAGCGCAACCACAATGGTCCGGGATCCAAGTACTGGCCCCTCGTCAGCCGACCCCAGGCCGAATCCCAAAAACCCAAGCGCCGCAACGAGACCAAGCAAAACACACTTTTTCATGCAAGATCTCATACAGGCCTCCTTCGCCGGAAGTCAATCGGGGTTCGTTGTGAGGCGAGCGTTCGCATGCTATGCTCTGCACCAATGATTTTGGTCGGCCTCACAGGCGGTGTCGCCACCGGCAAGAGCACTGTCGCCAGGATGTTCAAGCAATTCGGTGCGGTCGTCATCGATGCCGATGGACTTGCGCGAAACGTCGTAGAGCCAGGCAAACCAGCCTGGCGAGAGATTGTCAGAAAGTTTGGCAAGACCGTCCTCAATTCTAATCGCACCCTCAATCGTCATACGCTGGGAGCCATCGTATTCGGAAATCGAACCAAGCTGCGTCAGCTTGAACGAATCATTCATCCCCGTGTCGCACGCCTCCAATCGCAACTGACCAGGCAAGCCGCCTGCAAGAATCCCAACACAGTTGTGATCTACGACGTCCCGCTCCTCTTCGAAGCCGGCGTAGACAAGCGCGTCGACAAAATCATCGTGGTTACCGCCGACCGCGAGACACAACTCGCGCGCCTCAAGAAAAGAAACGGCCTTTCCCGCGCCGAATCGCTGCGCCGCATCAGAAGCCAAATGCCCTTGGCAAAAAAGATCCAACAAGCTGACCACCTGTTAAATGGGGCCCTCCCTCGCCCTTCTCTCCGCAAGCAAGTCGGCCAGTTATTGAAGAACCTTCGCCACCTCGACTAATCCTCTGCCGTGCATTCCCTCCACCTTCTGTGTTAAATTTTACTCATGCGAAACGTCGTAATAATCGGCTCGGGGCCGGCTGGACTCACTGCCGCGGTTTATGCGGCGCGAGCGAATCTCTCGCCCCTGCTCATTGAAGGCTGGCAATCCGGCGGACAACTGACCACGACGACGGAAGTCGAGAATTATCCTGGCTTTGCCAAGGGCATCATGGGCCCGGAGTTGATGAAAGAAATGCGGGCCCAGGCAGAACGGTTCGGCACGGAGTTTTTGACCGGTGACGTGAGCGCGGTAGACCTCAAGACCGGCCCATTCAAGCTCACGATCGACGGCGAACAGACCGTGCAAACCAAAACCCTCATCATTGCGACCGGCGCAACGGCCATTCAGATCGGGGTGAAGAACGAGGCACGCCTCACGGGGCACGGCGTCTCAACCTGTGCAACCTGCGATGGGTTTTTCTTCAAGGGAAAGGAACTGATTGTCGTCGGCGGTGGCGACAGTGCGATGGAGGAAGCGACCTTTCTGACCAAGTTCGCCACTAAGGTCTCGATCATCCACCGGCGCGACAAGCTGCGGGCTTCCAAAATCATGCAAGACCGCGCGGTGAAGAACGAGAAGATCACGTTCGTGTGGAACTCCGTCGTCGAAGACATTCTCGGTAATGATGTAGTCGCCGGCGTCCGCCTCAAGAATCTCGTCACAGG
>DASVEA010000080.1:0-3196 GCA_036380815.1 Nitrospiraceae bacterium | reverse complement strand
GGGCGTTTTGCTCCGAGGGCTTCCCGTGCGTCGCCCATCGCGTGTGGCCGATCCCCACAGTGCCCTTGAGATCTTTCTCCTTGAGCGACTTCTGAAGATTGGCGAGTTTTCCGACCGTGCGCCGAATTTCGATTTTGCCGCCCTGCAGTACCGCGACGCCGGCTGAATCGTAGCCTCGGTACTCCAGTTTGGCGAGGCCGCCGATCAAAATCGGCACCGCATCCTGATCGCCTACGTATCCGACAATTCCGCACATAGTTTTAGCTCCAGGCTGACACGCTGACAAATGAGCATCTCATCGCGGTCGTCCTTTAGTCGACTTGGCATTTTTCTGACTCGATTTACTCGAAACCTTGTCGGCCTTCAGGCTTGTCAGCTTGCTACCGCGCGGCAAGGCGCCGCCGTCTGCAAGGAGCGCCCGCCGGCGCGCAGCCCATCCTGCACGATTCACTTGAGGCACCCGCCCAATCACCAACGCATCCGCCGGCACATCCTCCGTGACCGTGGTGCCGGCTGCGATGATGGCGCCCGCCCCCACAGTCACCGGTGCGATCAACTGCGTATCGCTGCCGAGAAAGACTCCATCCCCGATCACCGTCTGAAACTTCCGCACACCGTCGTAGTTACAGGTGATGGTGCCGGCGCCAATGTTGACTCCTTTCCCAATCTTCGCGTCCCCCAGGTAACTCAGATGGTTCGCCTTCGATCCTTCGCCCAAATCGGTTTTTTTCATCTCGACAAAGTTCCCGACCTTGGCCTTCTTCCGCACTACCACACCAAGACGCAGATGAGCGAATGGGCCTAGGTGCGCGGCGTCCTCAATGTGAGAACCGGCACATACACAGTGATCGAGAATCTCAACGCCATTGCCGACAACGCAATCCGTCAGTCGTGTGGAAGAACGCAGCACACAATCTTCCCCGATGACCGTTGTCCCTTCGAGCGTCACGTTGGGATACAGCACCGTGTCTTTCCCGATCATGACCGCCGCGTCAATCCAGGTTGAGGCAGGATCGATCATCGTCACCCCGGCATCCAACCAGCGGTCCCGAATCTGCTGCCGCACCACCTGTTCTGCCATAGCGAGCTGCCGGCGCGTATTCACGCCAAGTCCTTCGTCGGGATTGTCGAGCACTACAGCTGCTACACGACACCCCTGTTCGACCGCGCGATGGATGATATCCGTCAAATAATATTCCCCTTGGGCGTTGCCGGGATCGAGTTTTTCCAAGGCGCTGAAGAGAAACTCGCCGTCGACCACATAGGTACCCACGTTGACTTCATGGATCGCTTGCTCCTCTGCATTGGCGTCACGATCCTCGACAATGCGAGTGACATCCCGCACCGCTGAGTGCGCACGCACGACCCGCCCATATCCGCTTGCATCTTCAAGCACCGCGGTAAGAATTGTCACGGTCGCGCGTTCCGCTTCGTGGACACGAAGGAGTTCGCGCACGGTCTTTTCCTGAAGCAGCGGCGTATCACCGTTCAAAATCAGATAACATGATGGAGCGCCCCGCTTGCCCACCGCAAACACGGGGCGGCTCTGCAAGACAGCATGGCCTGTGCCCAATTGCTCCCGTTGTTCAACAATCGCCACGGGAGAGCCGCCGCTCTTTCCTGACGTCGCGCGGTCGATTACCTGGCGAACCAGATCAGCCTGATATCCCACAACGACAGCCACGCGATCCCCGGCGACGCGCAATCCGAGCCCTACTGAATAGAGCACCATCGCCTGGCCGGCCACCGGATGCAGCACCTTCGCCTGCTTTGAACGCATGCGCGTCCCAAGCCCGGCAGCCATCACGACCACCGCAAGGCCGGCAATCTTCCCCTGCTGGCCGGGGCTGACCGGATGCTTCACCGTCGAGACTTCAGTGGCTCGTGGACGCCTCATCCGATCGGCACTCCCGTTTCAGGCTGCTTGACCCTACCCCACTTCGTCGCGGCAGTCACCGCCGATGCCAGCGACGTGGACGGAGAGCAGAGCCCCCCTGAGACGATGAGCTTCATCGCTTCTTCAACGCTCATGTCGACGGACATGACTTCATGTTCCGGCACCAACAAGAAATAGCCGGACGTTGGATTCGGGGACGTCGGCACATATACGTGGATCAGCGGCTCCTGCGCGAGATCTTGCATCTCCCCTTTGGTCACGCCCGTCACGAAGGCAATACAATAGTGGCCATTCTTGGGAAATTGAATCATCACGACGCGGTTGTATGACGCATGCTCCGAGAATGACAAAATATCCATCATGGATTTCAACGTTGAATAGATCCCCCGCACGAGTGGCACACGATTCAAACATCCCTCCCACCACTTCACGATTTGCCGGCCCATAAAATTGGTGGCAAACAGTCCGGCCACAAATACCAAGACGATCAACGCCAGAATCCCCAGCCCCGGCACATAATGACTCGGCACCAACCGGACCAGGAGATCCCCGAGAATCCCATCAACGGCCATGAAAAGGGTTTTCAGAATGAGGACGGTTCCCCAGATGGGGATAATCACGAGCAGGCCCGTCAGAAAGTAGCGTTTTAGCAAGGTTTTCAGCATAAAAATGAACTGATGGAAATAGCGTTCATCATACAGAGAATTACGAGGGCCTCGCAAGCCTTTTCTTGCTATTTTCAACAACTTGGAATACCATCCCGCCCGTTTTCTTTACCGACGAGGGTGCCCGAGCGATGGGGACAAAGCAGCGACAGACTCGCGGCCTGTTTATTACCCTGGAGGGAGTCGAAGGCAGTGGGAAAACCACCCAGATTCGCCATCTCGCGGAGATGCTGACTCAGGCAGGATGCCGCGTACTCCAAACCAGAGAACCGGGTGGCACTGCTACAGCCGAAGCGATTCGCCACATCCTCCTCACTGCGTCGTCACACGAACCAGTTACGCCTCAAGCTGAAGCCCTGCTGATCCTCGCCGCGAGATGTCAGCACGTCACACATCTCATCATGCCAGCACTGCGGCGCGGTACCGTCGTGTTATGCGACCGGTTTTCCGATTCCACGTTTGCCTATCAAGGATTCGCACGCGGTCTCGATCTTCAGTGGCTGCGGGCGGCCAACAAGGTCGCAACCGGCGGTCTGACGCCGGATCTCACCGTCGTACTCGACCTCCCAGTTTCAGTGGGCTTGGCCAGGCGACGGGTCGATCGTGGACAACAGAATCGGCTGGACCGTGAGAC
>DASVEA010000079.1:0-5597 GCA_036380815.1 Nitrospiraceae bacterium | reverse complement strand
GAGCTTGATCTGGTGCAGACCAAGACTCACGAGAATCTGCGCCCCCACACCGTAATCGCGCAGGTCCGCCTTAAATCCCAATTTCAAATTCGCCTCGACCGTATCGCTCCCCTGATCTTGCAACCCGTAGGCCCTGATTTTATTGAGCAGGCCGATGCCGCGGCCTTCTTGATTCAAGTAGAGCAGGACCCCGCGCCCTTCCTTTTGAATCACTTCCATCGCCTTATGGAGTTGGTCTCGACAGTCGCACCGCAACGATCCCAGTGCGTCGGCAGTCAAACAGCCCGAGTGCACGCGCACCAGGGTGGGATCGCCTCCCTCCACACGCCCTTTCACCAACGCAATGTGCGTGATGCCGTCCAATTCGTTTTCGAACGCCACCGCCTCGAAATCACCGAACATCGTCGGCAG
The DNA here is from genome assembly GCA_036380815.1 of Nitrospiraceae bacterium. GTDB lineage: Bacteria > Nitrospirota > Nitrospiria > Nitrospirales > Nitrospiraceae > Palsa-1315. Next base: position 5,186 of record DASVEA010000079.1, on the reverse strand, counting down.
CCGTGCACTGGCCACCCGCCGCACAAAAGTCTCGCGCTGCATGCGGTATTCGATGAGCGCCTTGATCGTGACCATCTTCAGCTTGCGCAATTTGGCAAATTTCGTCAGCTCCGGCACGCGCGCCATCGTGCCGTCCTCGTTCATGATTTCGCAGATCACACCGGCGGGAGTAAGCCCGGCCAACCGCGCCAGATCGACGGAGCCTTCGGTCTGTCCCGCGCGCTTCAACACGCCGCCTTGCTGCGCCTTCAAGGGGAAAATATGGCCGGGGCGCGCCAGGTCGCCGGGCTTGGACTTCGGATCGATCGCCACATGAATCGTCGTGGCCCGATCCGCTGCAGAGATTCCCGTCGTAATGTCTTTGCGCGCATCGATGGACACGGTGAAGGCCGTGCCGAAGGTGGCGGTGTTCTCGACCGCTTGCTGCGGAAGATGGAGTTCCTCCACTCGTTGGGGAGTCAAGGCCAGACAGATCAACCCACGGGCATAGCGGGCCATGAAATTGACGGCCTGGGGTGTCACGTGCTGGGCAGCAATAACGAGGTCACCTTCATTCTCGCGATCTTCGTCATCGACGAGGATGATGAATTTCCCCTTCTTGACGTCACGAATTGCGTCTTCGATGCTGTGAAAGGGTGTGGCCATAATTTCAATGGTGAATGTTTAATTTTTAATGTTTAAATGGATGACCAATTTATCATTTAACATTGCACATTTAACATTGTTTTTTTCGCCAGACTGTCAATGAAGAAACCGATCAGGAGGAGGGCCCTGCCGGAGAGGCTGCCCGAGCCCGCAACGCGACGATCACCGTTCCCCAGGCGCAGACCCCAAATCCTGCGAAGAGCCAGAGACCCAGCTCATAGCTCCCGGTGAACCCCTTCATAGTTCCAGCAACGATTGGCAGGAGAAATCCTCCGAAACCGCCGGCTGCTCCCACAACACCCGATGCGAGACCGATGTCCTTCGGGAACCATTCGGCAACCAACTGGAAGACCACGCCGTTCCCGAATCCCATCGCACCGGTCGCGACTACCATCATGGCCACGGCCGTGGGTAGCGAGGGACTCGTCACCGCCACGACTGAACCGACGATGACCGGCAACACATAATAGAGGATGCGGAGACCACCCTGCCGATCCGCAACGTAGCCACCCACCGGACGAATCAGACTGCCGAAGAGCCCGCATAATGCTGCGACGGTCCCAGCCATGACCGCGTCCATCTGATATAGGTCGTGCAACAGCAGCGGCAGCAGACTGCAGAATCCGACAAACCCACCGAACGTGACGGCATACAAAAAACAGAGCCAGTAGGCGGTCCGGCGGCGGATGAGTTCTGCCGCATTGTGCCACCACTCGATGCGATGGGGCGCCAAACTCGGTTGTTCCCGCGGAACGAGAAGAGCGAACAGGACCAGCGTGACGCCGACAATACCGGCCATCACCGCACAGACGTGATGCCAATCCGTCACGGCAGCCCAACGCGGCGCAAGAAACAGGATCAGCACGGTGCCCACGTTCGCTGATCCAGCCAGACCCAACACGAACCCCCGCGCAGTCGGCGGATAGGCTCGCCCAGCAATCGGCAGCGACACGGCGAAACTCGCACCGGCGACGCCAAGGAGCAGCGCAAAGATTAACGCTTCGTGATATCCGGACACGCCCAGCCATCCCCACAGCAAGGCAGCCAATTACGCAAGAAGAATCACCAGTGCAGTAGGCCGTGCGCCCACCCAGTCGGCGCTCCATCCCGCCAGCATTCTGAGTCCTGCGCCACCGAGCAGAGGCAATGCCACCAGCCACGCCACTTGCTGATCGCTCAACTGCAGGTCGCGGGCGAGCGCAATGCTCATGGCGCCGATGAGCAGCCAGACCATGAAACTTATGGTCAAATGCAACCAGGCTCCGGCTAAAGTAGGCCAATGCCCGCTTCGTAGTACTGCCAGAATCGTCATGTCGGTCTTCCTAGCCTATGCACGAGAGACGCCATCATAGGGGACACCGTTTCGTCCGTGCAAGGGAACAAGGAAGCAGGCTGAGGTCGAGGTTAAGGTTGGGAGAAAATCCACTTTCATCATCTGAACCTTAGCCTCAGCCCTAAGTTTCTGACTTTTTCAGCACCCAGGCTAGCAGTGCTTATGATAATCTCGACCTCCATGAGTCCGCGCAAGCGCAAGAAGGATCTCGACGTAGAATCGATCGAACCGGAGGTCTTGGACCCTTCCAAGGAGGAGATCGCGGAGATCAGTCCGCCTCCTGAAGTGTCTCACCGTGCAGCCCCGGAATCTCCTCACACCACCGATACCACAGCCGTGGTGCCGGTTACGGCGCTTCAGCAATATCTAGCCGAGGTCCGTCTCCATCCCTATCTCTCTAAAGAAGAAGAACTGCGCCTGTTCCATGAATATCGAACCCAGGGGAATCGCGACGCCGCCGTAAAGCTCATCATGGCCAATCTGCGCGTGTCCCTCTCGATTGCCGCAGAATATCTCCACACCGGCGCCGATCACATGGACCTCATTCAAGAAGGCAACGTCGGGCTGATGCATGCCATCAAGAAGTTCGACCCGGCGAAGAATGTGCGCTTCTACGCCTATGCCGCCTGGTGGTCGCGGGCCTATATCCTGCGCTATTTGCTGAACAACTATCGCCTGGTTAAGATTGGAACTACCCAAGATCAACGGAAGCTGTTCTACAACCTCAAAAAAGAGAAGGCCAAGCTTGAACGGGAGGGGTTCGCTCCAGACACGAAGCTGCTCGCCGACCGCTTAAATGTGCGGGAGCAAGACGTCATCGAGATGGGGCAGCGGTTAGGCAACTGGGAACTCTCGCTGGACCAGCCGATCGGCGAGGACCAGGAAGGAAGCCTACTTGATGTGCTCCCATCTCAGCAGGTGCCGGCGGACGAGCAGCTTGCACAAACCCAATTACGGACACTCTTCCGTGCCAAGCTCGCCGAATTCGTCAAGACTCTTGACGAGCGGGACGAAGACATTCTCCGAAACCGGATTCTTTCAGAAACCCCTTTGACCCTGGACGACCTCGGCTCAAAATACACCATTACCAAAGAACGAACCAGGCAACTGGAAGTCCGCATCATCAAGCGCTTGCGCGACTACATTAAGAAAGACATCAAAGATTTCGACAACTTACGGATCTAACGCCACCTATTCCTCACTCATAGGAAGTCCAAAGCATCCAACTCTCAATAGGTTATGATCCCCTACATCCCTGTTCTGAGGGCGTGGAAAAATTTCCTCGTTTCTCCCCCTTGACTTGGACGAACCGGAGGCTATCTCCACTCCCGTGTCCAGGGATCAGGACTTCTGCTCGTTCTGGAGTACCACGGTTACGCCATCGAGTTCGAACCTGTTCTACATCGTCAATATTCATTGGGTTAACTTCACGAGGAGGGTGTTGTAATGAGCACTGCAGCCAAGGAGAAGACAGAGAAGAAGAACTTAGCCAAGGGGTTCCAGCCTCTGGGTGACCGGGTATTCGTCACCTACACCGAGGAATTGGACCGGACCTCTGGCGGAATTTACGTGCCGGACAGCGCGAAAGAAAAGCCGCAACGAGGCATCGTCCAAGCCATCGGTAAGAAAGTTGAGCATGTGAAAGTCGGCGACCAGGTTCTCTTCGACAAATACTCCGGCAGCAAGCTTAGGATCGAAGACGAAGAATGCTTGATCCTCAAGGAAGAAGACATCCTCGGGGTCTTCACCAGCTAATCACCATACCTACACACACTACGACGACGACAAAAAAGGGGGAAAGACTATGGCAAAGCAACTTATGTACGGTGACGCAGCGCGCGCGTCCATCCTCAGAGGGGTGAACCAGCTCGCCGACGCCGTGAAGGCAACACTCGGTCCGAAGGGCCGCAACGCGATTCTCGACAAGAAGTTCGGCGCCCCGACGATCACCAAGGACGGTGTGACCGTGGCCAAAGAAGTCGAACTCAAGAATCCGTACGAAAATATGGGCGCCCAGCTCGTGCGCGAAGTCGCCAGCAAGACCAGCGACACGGCAGGCGATGGAACCACGACCGCGACGGTGCTCGCGCAAGCCATCTATCGCGAAGGCGCGAAGAACATCACCGCCGGTGCAAACCCGATGGAAATCCAGCGCGGGATCAACAAGGCGGTCGAAGTGGTGATCACTGAACTGAAGAAGCTCAGCAAGCCCTGCCAGAACAAGACCGAGATCTCCCAAGTCGGGACGATTTCGGCCAACAACGACAAGACCATCGGCGACCTCATCGCGGAAGCGATGGAGAAAGTCGGCAAAGACGGCGTGATCACGGTCGAGGAAGCCAAGTCCATGACCACCTCGTTGGACGTGGTTGAAGGTATGCAGTTCGACCGCGGCTATATCTCCCCCTACTTCGTCACCAACGCCGAGCGGATGGAAGCCGTCATGGAAGACCCGCTCATTCTCATTTCCGAAAAGAAGATCAGCAGCATGAAGGACTTGCTGCCGGTCCTCGAGCAGGTTGCCAAGATGGGCAAGCCGCTTGTGATCCTCGCTGAAGACGTGGAAGGCGAAGCCTTGGCGACTCTGGTGGTGAACAAGCTCCGCGGCACGCTCAACGTGACGGCCATCAAGGCCCCTGGATTCGGCGATCGCCGCAAGGCCATGCTGGAGGATATCTCGATCCTCACCGGCGGCCAGGTGATCTCGGAAGATATCGGCATCAAGCTGGAAAACGTGAAGCTCACGGACCTCGGCCGCGCCAAGCGCGTCACGGTCGACAAGGACAACACCACGATCGTGGAAGGCTTTGGCGATCCGAAGAAGATCGAGGGCCGCGTGAAGCAGATCAAGGCACAGATCGACGAGACGACCTCGGACTACGATCGGGAGAAGCTCCAAGAGCGCCTCGCGAAGATCGTGGGCGGTGTGGCCGTCATCAACGTCGGTGCCGCGACCGAAACCGAAATGAAGGAAAAGAAGGCGCGCGTCGAAGACGCATTGCACGCCACCAAAGCAGCCGTCGAAGAAGGGATCGTCCCCGGCGGCGGAACGGCCTACCTCCGCTGCATCGGAGCGCTGGATTCTCTCAAACTGGTCCCCGAGCAGCAGGTGGGTGTCAACATCATCCGCCGCGCGCTTGAAGAGCCGATTCGTCAAATCGCGGCAAACGCCGGGATGGAAGGCTCCGTCATCGTCGAGAAAGTGCGC
>DASVEA010000078.1:0-6319 GCA_036380815.1 Nitrospiraceae bacterium | reverse complement strand
ATAGAGGATTGGAAGGCCCTCGCCCGGGCTACTGGCACGTCCCGGGAAATCGATTGCGAAGCAATCGGAGGGTCGGGTGGGTGAAAAATATCTGCCAGTGGGTGGGCGGGTGAGAACGTCGCGCGCAGTAAGGGACTCATCCGGGCCATCCTGGGGACAAGGTAAACAAGCAAGCTTGGAAGGACCATCGTTGGCCACTCGCTGCGGCCTTGGTTGGGGTAAGGCGCGTCCCTGGGCAAAGAGGCTGTCTTGGCAGCCTCAGGGCGGGAGGGTGAAATATCCGCCAGGGTTTGGCGGGTGAGAAGTCTGGCTTTTTTGAGCGTCCTGCGGAAGCGTTCTTCTGTTGCACCATACGTGCAGGCCATCGAAGTTCAGCTGTGCTGAAACAGTTTTCACGCAGCCTACTCGTCGTCGTGGCTCACGCCGCCCAACCCAATCACCGACGACCCGTGCTTGGCAATCAGCGCGTCCATCGTCTCGATGGCTTTCGTCCGCCGTTGGTCGAACAGTCCGGGCGGGGAGGGCGTCAAGGAGGAGAGCGCAAGCCCGGCCAAGCGGTACACGGTGCCGGGCCGAATGACTTCCCGTAGTCCTTGTTGGACGGTCGGCCACATGTCGGGATCGTAGTTCAACGGGTGCGGAAAGCGATGCTGCTTGGTCGTGATGGCGAAATGGGCGTTTTTTAGCTTCACCGTGCAAGATCCGGCGGCCAATCCTTCCTGTCGGAGATCCCGCGCCAGGTCGCGGAGGAATCCGCGCAGGGTTCGCTCAAGAAACGGGCGATCATGCGTATCGCGTTCGAATGTGATCTCATGGCTGAGGCTTTTGGATTCGCGATCGGGTACCACCTGTTCGTGGTCGATCCCCCGAGCCAGTTCTCGAACCCAGTGGAGTCGCGTGCCAAAGATATGACGCAAGGGTTGATCCCAGCGTTGGTCCAACAACTCGCCGATTGTCTTGAGTCCGAGCGGTTCCAGGCGCGCGGCGGTTTTGGGGCCGATCCCCGGCAATGCGCGCAGAGGCCGCAGCGCAAGGAATTCTTCTTCCGTACCCGGCGGGACCGTCACCAGTCCATCCGGCTTGTGACTATCCGCGGCAATTTTGGCGACGGTCTTGCCGGTCGAGACGGCGATAGTGCAGCGCAATCCCGTGGCCTCGGACAGCGCATCCTTCACGAGTTGTCCGAGTGAGCGAGGATCGGGATGACGGGTCTGGAACTGTGTCGTGTCGGCATAAAACTCGTCGATGCTGCTCCATTCGGTGAGCGGGAATAACTGATCGGTCACGGCCCGCATCGCATCATGCAGCTGTCGATACAGGGGCCGATCAGGAGGAAGCAGAATAAGGTTGGGACAGAGTTGGAGGGCTTTCGCCGTCGGCATTGCCGAGTGGATGCCGAATGGCCGCACGGTGTAGCTGGCCGCGGCGATGATCCCACGTGGCGGTGGACCGCCGACCGCGACCGGTTTACCGGCGAGGCTCGGGTCCTTCACCACGGCCGCTGAGGCGAACATGGCGTCGACGTCTCCGAAAAGGATCTGGCGCGACCAACGCATCGATTGCTCCTGAACAGAGACTAGCAGGCTGCGGAAGGACTATTGTGCCACAGTGGACCTTCGATGGCCTGCACGTCAGGGACACGAGGAGAGCATCCCCAGGATGATCAAAAAGACCGTTCAGCAAGGCCGCAGCGAGCGAAGAGGCGAAGGCGTACGCTTCGGTACGTTGAGCCTCTGAGCGAAGCGAGAACGAAGCTGGCGGACTTTTTCAGCATCCTACTAGAAGGTAAAGGACAATTGAAGCGGCTGCAAGGGGCGTTGAGGGGGAGGCATGGTGGTGTGGGAAGAACGTCGGGAATCAGTCGGAACCCGACTCATCGATCCCACCAGCTCCTGTAACAATCCCCGGCAGATGCCGCAATGGTGCCGACGCGGCTGGATCGTCCGTCGCTGGCGTCGGTACACTCGGCCGCATTGCCGACAGCGCCATGCAAATCGCGCCAGGGCGAGGACTTCCCTCTGTAACGAATGGTAAATGGTGATCGCCAGGGCGCCGTCCCGATTCATCTCGGTCATCTTGCGGAGAAAATCCGCCCCATGATTCGGCCGTCGCTTCAGGATGTCGTACTGCCATTGATGAATCATTTCGTGCGCCAGCGTGCTCACGATCTCCTGCTCGCCATACTTGCTCCGCTGGATAACTTGATGTAGCAGGGGAAGTGACAAGCGAATTTCGCGCCTGGTCGGCGGGCGATGACCGTCCTGATCCAGTCGGGGACGCGGTCCTCGACGACCCACGAACATGCCGACCGAGGAGGTCAGCCGACGGCTCCAGACGAGATCGATCGGGGGCAGCAGACCCGCGAAGTAGCGGTCATTCAGTTGGCTCCACATCTGGGTCAGATGCTGCGAGGTCACTGGAGGGGATTGGCGTCGAGACATGCGAAAGGAGTCACCCCAATTCTTCATGCACCGCCGCGGCCAGCAACGGCACCATGATTTCGTGGTGACCGATCAGGGAGTAACCTTTCCCGCCCTTCTGGGTCGGTCGACGCACCACGTTGGTGAGCGGGCGGTAGTGAGCCAAGAAGTCCATGTCCACGGTCGTAATGTCGGTCAGAGCATGACCAAGATTGCGCCCCAGGGACACTGCTTTGAGGAAGACTTCCGGCAAAATGACGGCAGAGCCGAGATTGAGATACACGCCCCCCTCCATCCCTGACACGACGGCTGCAAGGCGTCGAAAGTCCAGGAGCGAGGTCGCTCCAATGGCGGCTCCGTCCGCGGCAGGATGCATATGGATGATGTCGGTACCGATGGCGACATGCACGGTCACCGGAATACCGAGCCGCGCTCCGGTCGCCAGGATGCTTGTCTCGCGATGGGGAAACTGCCCCTGGCGTCGGTTGATGTAGTGGCCGACGGATTCACCGAGCCCCTCGCGATCGTGGGCTCCGCGGACGATCGCCTCGTTCAGCATGCGGCCGGTTTCTTCCGCCATCCCGAAGCGTCCCTCGTCAATCTCCGCGTCGACTTCCTCAGACGTATGCCCCATGAGCGCCAATTCGAAATCGTGAATGATCCCGGCGCCGTTCATGGCCACGGCCGACACGATCCCTTGCTGCATGAGGTCCACAAGAATCGGACTCAATCCGACTTTGACGACGTGTGCGCCGATTCCCGCGATGACTGGCCGGCCTTTGCGATGGGCCCTCGCGACGGCTTTGGCGACCGCGCGCAACGTTTTCACGCCGAGGATATCCGGCAGCGAGCGATAGAATTGACTGAAGCTGCCTCCACGGTGCCAGGGGCGAGCACAGTCGGAGACACGGACCTTGCTGTGCCGTTTTTTGAGCGGATACGTCGTGAGATCCGTCACGTTGATCGGCGGGATTAGGCTCGGAGCCGTGACAGGGGGCCGCTGCCGGTCAGGAGGCTTTGCCAAGGAGCTGTTCCTCAATGAGTTCACACAGGACATGGCCGAGCGTGATGTGACTTTCTTGAATGCGGGCCGTGACCGTTGAGGGCACGACGAACGGATAATCCACCAGACCAGCCAGTTTCCCGCCGGTCCCCCCGGTCCAGCCAATGGTAGTGAGACCACAAGCCCGCGCGGCGTCCACACCCTTCAACACGTTGGGTGAATTGCCGCTGGTGCTGATGGCAATGGCGAAGTCGCCTTTCTGTCCATGGGCATGAATCTGGCGGGCAAAGAGTTCGTCGAAGCCGTAGTCGTTTGCGATGGACGTGATGGCGGCAATGTCGGTGGCCAGGGCGATGGCCGGGAGCGGGGCACGCTCCCGTTTATACCGCCCGACGAACTCGGCGGCGAGGTGAGCCGCATCCGTGGCACTGCCTCCGTTGCCGAACAATAAGATTTTGTGTCCTTGGCGAAAGGCTGTGGCGATCAGCTTTGCGACCTGCACGATGCGATCGGCATACTCGCGCGCGAACTGTTGCTTGACGGTTGCGCTGTCGGCAAACGCACTGAGTATGTGCTCTTTCATGGGAAGCGATTTTAGGCAACCTGCGGGTACCTGTCAAACGTGATTCGCAGGCCGGTTACGACTTTATCGGGGCGATAGGGCCTGTCTGCCGAATGGCGCTCATCGCCAAGGCAATCATGGAACCGACATCGGAGACCGTCGCCGGCAGGATGAGGGTATTGGTCGTTTTTGCCAACTCTCCAAACTTGGTGATGTATTGTTCCGCCACGCGCAGCTGGACGGCTTCCTGACCTCCCGGAACCTGGATCGTCTCCGCGACCTTGCGGAGCCCTTCAGCGGTGGCCTGGGCAATGGCGAGGATGGCTGAGGCCGCTCCTTCTGCCTCGTTGATCTGCTGTTGCTTCTTCGCCTCAGAGACTTTGATCACTTGTTGCTTTTCGCCCTCAGCCTGATTGATCGCCGCATCGCGCTCGCCCTCGGACGTGAGGATCACCGCCCGCTTTTCCCGTTCCGCACGCATCTGCTTTTCCATCGCGTCCAGCACGCCCTTGGGGGGAGTGATGTTCTTGATCTCGTACCGGAGGACTTTGACGCCCCAAGGATCCGAGGCCTTGTCGAGTTCGTTCACCACCTGGATATTGATGTTGGTCCGCTCCTCGAACGTCCGATCCAGTTCGATCTTGCCGATTTCGCTCCGCAGTGTGGTCTGCGCAAGCTGGATCAGGGCGAAATTATAGTCGCTGATGCCATACGACGCACGCTGAGGGTTCAAGACCTTGAGGTACAAGATGCCGTCTACCGACACCTGCACGTTATCGCGCGTGATACAAACCTGTTCCGGGATGTCGATGGCCGTTTCCTTGAGCGAATGTTTGTAACGAATGCGGTCTATGAAGGGGAGGAGAATATGAAATCCTGCATCCAGCGTGGCTGCATATTTGCCGAGTCGCTCGACCACATAGGCACTTTGTTGCGGGACCACCACGGCGGTCTTGGCGATGATGATCAGCACCAGCAAAGCCAACAACAGCACGACAAACAGTCCGCCGGACATGGTTACCTCCTCCATAGTCGTTCACCTTCCAGACTATTCTCACTCATTCGGCTGTAATCCATAGGGTGAGCCCCTCGACCCGTTCGACCTTGCAGCGTTGGTTCTTTTTCAAGAGAGCGGGCCCGGCATTATGGGCGGTCCATGTGGTGCCGCGCAGTTCCGCCTTGCCGGTGCCACCAGGCGCCAGATCCTCGAGCGGGATTGCGGTTTCTCCTCCCATCGAGTCTACGGCAGGGGTCTCGACCTCCTGCGTCTTGATCCAGGCCAACAACGGTCCGCGGAAGACGAGCAGTGACAGAATCACAAGTCCTGAAAACAAGAGCCACTGGATCCATTCCGCTTGGGCGAACCCCAGGCCGGTCACGCTGCCAACGATCAGAGCAGCCAGCCCAAAGAAGAGAATATAGAAGCCTCCCGGCGTGGCCATTTCGACGCCGAGCAGCACGAGACCGAGAAGCATCCAATACCACCAGATCATCGGGGGCCTCATTTACGGTTCGAAAGAGCTGCGAGGAGTGGGAGATCGTTACGAAAGTCTAAGCGCGTTTCCGGAGACCGTCAAGCAGAAGGCGCTTTACCCGACCATGAATTAATCGCGCAATGTGGCAATGTAGCGATGACTCATAGGGCGGAAGAAATGTCTTTCCGGCAAGGGCGCAGCTCCGCAGCCGACCCTCATTTCACGTTTTACGGTTCCTGGGAGCGAAGCGGGAACGAAGCCGGAAGGCTTTTATGCCGTCCTATGCTATAGTCCGCGCGCCATGGCACACGACCAACCAGTCAAAGCCTTAGTGATCGCGCTCACCGACCAGGCGGCGGCGGCGGTTTATTCGATTAATCGTCTGCAGCCGGATTCGCTCTGTTTCGTGTTGCCGGAAGGGGCAAAATCGCTCATAGAATCCGAAGTCCAGCCAAAGATCGAGCACATGCCTAGACGGTGGGATTGGGTGATCCTCGCTGAAACCGGCGAATTTGTCGGCTGTTATCAGACGCTCGCCCGAACACTCCCGGAGATGTTGCGTATATGGGATGTGCAGTCAGGCGAGCTCGTCGTCGATGTGACCGGGGCCACCCCAGCCATGGCGGGAGCACTGACGTTGGTCACCATGCCGATGAGTTCGCGGATCGTGTCGCTCGTGCCGGCACGAGAGGGGCAAGAGGAGGACAGGATCGATCTTGCCGGGCAGTCGTTCATATGGACGCAGGGGAATCCGTGGGATGAGGCAGCGTCTGTCTCACGTCGCGAGGGCTGTGAGCTGTTCAACCGCAGACTGTTTGCCGCAGCGGCGAAGCTGTTCCGCGAGGTCGAAGCACGGGTG
>DASVEA010000077.1:0-6933 GCA_036380815.1 Nitrospiraceae bacterium | reverse complement strand
TCACGAAGGAGCGTATTCTCGAGCTGTATCTCAATGTCGCCGAGTGGGGGCAGGGCGTCTATGGCGCTGAGGCCGCGGCCCGTCATCACTTCAAGAAGTCTTCGCGCGACCTGACGGCCGACGAGGCCGCCTGGCTGGCGGCCATCTTGCCATCGCCACGTCGATACGATCCAATGCGTAAAACGACCGCCCTGGCTCGTCGCCACGACCGTATCTTCAAACGGATCAACCGGGGATCTCCCCAATCTCCCCAGCTTGAACCAGAACCAAAGTCAGAGCCGGATTCAGAACCAGAGTTAGAACCAGACCAACATTCGGCAGAGCCCCCAGTTCAGGAGCAGGCGGGAGGCTACAACGAGTCGCCGACCTCACGATAGTCTCGCTCGCCAAATATGGCCGATTCATGCGTGTAGTGTTTGAATTCGAGCAGATTGCAGGAGGGATCTTCGAGAAAAAACGTATGGTGCTCGATCCGGGTGCCTGGGAACCGGACGCGGGGCTGTTGATAGAAGAGCAATCTTTTCGCCTGGGCCTGCTCCAAGAATTGTTGCCATGAGTCTTTCGACAAGAATACGAGGCCGAAATGGTGGGGATAAATGCCTTGTTGCGGGGGCAGGGGTTCCGTCGTCAGATGCGCCACGAGTTGATGCCCCGCGAGTCCGAACGTGACGGCGTGCTGCGACTCTCGACCCAACGTACAACCAAGTCCATCGACATAGAAACGTTTCGCCGCCGCCACATCATGCATGGGAAAAGCCAGGTGAAAGAGCGCGTCCTTCATGGAAATTGTCCTCGAACGGTCGGCTGGCCGATCCCGTTCCACCAACCAGCAGCCATATAGAGTGTTATATGCCTGATTGCAAATCGCCCGTCCGGCGAAAGGACTAAGACCCCCGCCGACCCACGGATCCGAGACACGAGCATACGCAACGCCTGTCGAGCGGCGACCGCAGGGCTCTTCCCCATACTTAAACGATCGCAGATACTCTTGGCGATTACAAGGCGGACAATGCCTTCACCGATGCCCGTCATCGACACGGCACCACTCTGATTGTCTGCATAGACTCCACAGCCGATGAGCGGGCTGTCGCCAACCCGCCCTGGCAACATCGAATCGATGCCCCCGGTCGAAGCCCCTGCCGCCACCGTCCCCGACCGATCCAAAGCGACAGCGCCGACGGTCCCGCACTGGTCCTTCTGTGTCCGCTTCGATTTCAGCATCGCTCGATAGAGACGCATCGTCTGCGCTGCGGCCGTTGTGGCACGAGGAGGCAGACCGGAACTTCGGTGAGGCGATCGTGCCTTCGGTAACTGTTCAAGTCGACTGTGTTGTGCAAACCGCGTGGCCGGAGGCCCCACGAGCAAGACATGACTCGTGTCTTCCATGACCAATCTGGCCGCTGTAATCGGATGCACGATCCCTTCGATTGAGGCGACGGCTCCGGCCTTGAGATGGGCCCCTTCCATAATCGAGGCATCCATCCGCTGCACCCCGTCCAGCTGGCAATTCGCTCCTCGTCCCGCATTGAAAAGCCCCGATTGCTCCAGGAGACCGATCGTACATTCGACGGCAATGACGGCAGGACGGCCCTGCTCAAGGATGGTATAGCCAATGACGAGTGCATCGGCCAGACAGGTGGCCTGCGCCGGCGTCAATCGTCGGAGACCGGCACCTCCGTGGGCAAGAATGTGAGGACGGGAAATTGTCAATTCAGGAGAAGATCCCGCGCCTGCCGGTACGCCGGATCTTTCATGCGATCCAGATCGGACCGCACGAACCCCAGCCCGGTGACGCAGAGCTCGAAGTTGTCGGAGAGTTTTCGGAAGAGAGGAGGTTCGTCCCGTGACGGACCGTCAGCCATTTGCGCGACAATCCCGTAGGAGCGCTTTCCCGTCTTCATGTAGTCCACGAGGAAATCCTTGTGGTAGATCAATCCGGTTGTCTTGAGCCGGCGCAGATATTCCGGAAACAGTCCCGCCATGAAGAGTGTGAAATCACCGATATGCTGATGCACGTCCCGTTCACGATCCATCGACTGCGCTTCGAGCAACACTTCCGACTCGAACAAGAGGTCCACTACCGTATCGACCTGTTGGTCTTCTTGATTTTTGATTTTATACAGGTGGTCGGTGTGGGTAAAGTCGACGAGCAGGTTGGAGACGTAGCTGGTGACGTTGAGGTCGGGCCACCCGAGATGTTCCGTAAAACTTTTCTCGGTCAGAGCGCCGAACAGCTGACGGAGCGCATGCCGTGGCGGAACTTGCGTTCCCATATCCACCTCTCACACATTCCTAAAACGTATGCACTCAGTATAGCAGACAATGGTCGATAACGGCCCCCATAATCCTTTTTCGGTCTTCAAGAAGTTGACTTGAGTACAGATCGAATCTAGCTCGCACCACGGCTATCGAGTACAAAGGTCACCGGTCCATCGTTCAACAACTCGACCTGCATGTGCGCGGCAAAGACCCCGGTTTCCACGTGAGTACCGTTTTCTCGTAGCACTGTCACGACCTGCTCGTATAATCGCTTTGCTTCATCCGGGGACGCCACATCGTCAAAGCTCGGGCGACGGCCATTCGTCGTCCTGCCCAGTAAGGTAAACTGGGAAACCATCAAGACCGATCCCCCGATGTCCGCCAACGAGCGATTCATCTTTCCCTGTTCATCGGAAAAGATCCGGAGCGTGTGAATCTTCTCGACAAGATACCGGCCATCTGACTCCCCGTCACCTTTCGCCACGCCCAGCAAGACCAGGAGACCAGATTCGATCTGCCCTACGGTCTTGCCCTCAACGTGAACTGACGCTCTGGTCACCCGCTGAAGGACGGCCTTCATCAGTTACGATCGTCCCGTTCGAAGCTCAGTCAGGGTTCCTTCGAGAGTGAGCAGTTTCCTTTTCGTGGGCAAGCCGTCCGAGAATCCGCCAAGCGACGTATCCTGCGACACAATTCTATGGCACGGAACTACGATCGGCATCGGATTCGCCCCCACGGCATTGCCGACGGCACGGGCATACTGTCTACCCCCAACACGGACAGCTACCCATTGATAGGATCGAAGCCGGCCGTAGGAGATGCCTCGAAGGGTCCGCCAGACTTTCTGCTGAAAACTTGTCCCTCGTGAGAGGTCCAGCGACAAATCGAAGGATCTGCGCGTTCCGGCCAGATAGCCGGTCAATTGCGCCTGTGCCTCTCGCAATCGTTGAGAAGTCCCGCCTTTCAGCAACTCGGCTGAGGGCAATCTCAACTCTGACAGCACGGCCTGGCGCGACGCCTTCGGCAACACCACCGCGTTGATCCCCTTCGTCGTTTCTGACACACCCATCCAGCCCCATGGCGTGCGGAAAATGCAGGCCGTGAGGCGTGCGACGTCAGGTGTGAGGCGTTTGGGTGACGATTGTCGTTTGTTCATCTCGTTAGTTTACTCCTCGCCTAAGTTTCCGTCTGACCATTCCCCAGACCAGATCGAGTTCTTCCGAGTGCAGCAAGGCATGGACGCCCAGATAACTTCCCGCGCTCAATCCGATGGCCGCAAAGAGCATGGCCGATTTCGCCGTCCATTCTCCGGGATGCGTCCAGACCTGCGCCGCCGCCACCCACGCACAGACCACAACCAGCGGCACGGATGCGATCAGCACGCGCAGCGACGATCGTCCCACAGAGCCCCACTCCACGCCGCCTAATCGGCGGTGCAGCACCGCGACCAAGATGCCTCCATTCAGCATCGCCGCCAGAGCTGTGGCCAGAGCCAGGCCGGCCGCACCCAGAGACGACATCAGCAGGAACGAGAAGATGAGGTTGGCCGCGACGGCGATCGCCGCAGAGATGGCCGGCGTTCGCGTATCTTGCAGCGAATAGAAGGCCAAGACAATGATGCGGACGCCTCCGAAGGCCCAGAGGCCGACGGAATAGCAGAGGACTGCCAGTGCGGTCTCGGCCGTATCGTGCGCCGTAAAGGTCCCGTGCTCAAAGAACAGATGGACAATCGGCTGACGCAAGAGGATCAGGCCCAGCATCGCCGGTAGGATGATAAAGAGGATCATGCGAAGGCCGAATCCTAACGTCGTCCGCAATTCATCCAGCGCCCCGCGCGCGGCCTGCGTCGAGAGTGTCGGTAATATGGCCGTGGCCAACGCCACACCAAAAATCCCGAGTGGAAACTGAATTAATCGCATGCCGTAGAAGAGATACGTCGGCCCGCCCGCAAAGAAGGAGGCGAGGATTGTGCTCACGGTAATGTTGATCTGCGTCACGGATAGACCAAGGAGCGACGGCACCATCAGTGCGCCGATCCGCCGCACGCCGGGATGGCCGGGCTTGAACCGGAATCCGAATAACATGCCGCGCAGACTCAAGCCAGGCAACTGCATGGCGAACTGCGCCGCGCCTCCCGCCACGACCCCGATGGCCACACCGAGGATTGGCTCCGACATCATTGGCGATAAAAAGAGTGCGCAACCGATGATAAAAATATTAAAGAACACTGGCGAGAACGCCGGCGCCGCGAAGGCGCGCATCGAATTCAGGATACCCATCGCCAACGCGGCCAGGCTAATAAAGACCAGATACGGGAACATGATCTGGGTGAGCAGCGTCGTCATGCCCAGCATCGCTGGATCGCCATGAAACCCTGGCGCCAGGAGCCAGACGATTCCAGACGCGACGATAATACCCAGGATCGTGATACCTGTCACGATTGTGAGCAGCGTTGTGAAGACGGCGCTCGCCAGTTCCCATGCGTCTCGTTTCGACTTGAGCGTCTGATATTCCGTGAAGACCGGAATGAAGGCGGAAGACATCGACCCTTCCGCAAATAACTCACGAAGCAAGTTGGGGACACGATAGGCGACGAAGAAGGCATCTGCCGCAGGCGTCGCGCCAAAAATCCTCGCCAACACCATGTCGCGGACGAAGCCGAGAATCCGGCTGGAGAAGGTGGCCACGCCGATCAAGCCGGCCGCTTTGACCACCGAGCGAGTTTCATCCTGCACATTCGTTGGAACTGGGGATACCACAGTAGGATCGGACATGTATCGGGATTCTAGCGGAACAACGACGGGCAGTCTATCAAGAGGACGGTTACGGTTCCTGAATCAATTCGTCCGGTAATTCGTTCGGGTTGTTACCCGGACGACCGGGACATATGTCGGCAAGCAGCAGGCCGCATCGTTCGATTCCCTGACAGAGCCCGCCGACGATATCGCCATACTTTAACCGATCGACAGCAGCCTGGACCACCTGCGCCCAATGGTCACGTGAGGCCAGGCCATCCAGCGATTGATCCGGCAACACGTAGATCTGTCGTTCCAGAATCGACAGCATGATGAGCACGCCCGTGCGCTCCCGCGTGTGCGACACGGCATGTTGGGAAAACGCATGTTCGGCTCTGAGTTTTACTTTGTGCCGCATCCGCTCTACGGAGGCGCAGAGACGAATTACCGGCCACAGGGCCCCGAGCCACACGCCACATCCGTAAGCCACCAGCGTCGATAGCAGGAGCCAGGCCGCGTTCGAAGCATGCCAACCCCACGGGAGCCAGCGCGATTCAATCGTGAGCATAATGGTGAGCACCAAGAGCGCGAGTCCGAGACCGACCCAATGCCGGACCTCGCGATACAGCCCCGAGCGCACCACGATCATCGGAACGATTTCTGCGTTCGTGCGTTGCTCCGCCACCTGCACGGCCAGCCCGATCCGCTCCCGTTCTTCAGCGGTCAACTCCAGCCTGTTACCAATTTCCACTGGCACCTCCTCCTCCGAAACCACCCCCGCCGCCGCTGAAACCACCCCCACCGCTGCCGATCGAGCCGCCGCCCCATCCGCCACTGCGACTGCTGTACCAGATCCAGTCGTCCCCGCCATGCCGTCCGCGTCCTCTGCCGCCGGCACCGGTCGCGCTGATCAACGTGAGCAGCAACAGGGTGACCCCACCGGTGATCAGGGCAGGCACCAGCCATGGTGCAAGCAACAGGGAGAGTCCGGTGCCGGCAACCGGCCCGAGGAGTCGATGGACGCTCATGAGGCCCAACCCGACGACCAATCCAACAATCACCGCTACCACGACCTGACCTATCACATCTGTGTCCTGCTCGGGTGCCGCCTTCTCAGTCGACTGATAGGTTCCCTCAATCGTCTTCAGAATCGCGTCGACCCCGGCGGCCACCCCGCCCGGTGCATCACCGGCGCGAAACCGCGGGACGATCTCACCTCTGATAATCTGCGCCGATCGTGCATCGGTCAATGCGCCTTCTAACCCATAGCCGACTTCAATACGAATCTTTCGTTCCTTCATCGCGACCAAGAGCAGGACTCCGTTGTCGGCTCCTTTCTGACCCAGCGTCCACGTCGTCGCGACACGGTGGGAGTAGGATTCGAGCGGTTCCCCTTCGAGGGATGGGAGCACGAGCACCGTGACTTGGTTGCTGGTGGTCTCTTCGTGCGCCTTGAGTCGCGCGGTGAGTGATTCGACCGTGTTGGGCGGCAGTACGTGGGCGAGATCGACGACGCGCCCTGTGAGTGACGGCACGTCGAGCGCGAAGGAAAGAGAGGTTAAGGCTGAGGCTAAGGATAAGACACAAGCGAGGGCGAAGCTGACCGTCTGCTGTCGAGTTCTGCCCCTCAACCTGAACCTCAGCCTCGACCTAGAATTTCACTTCTGGCGGCTTAGCCACAGCCTTTTCATCCACCACGGTAAAGTTCGGCTTCTCTACCATATGGAGGAGAAACTTGGCTGTCAGGTTCGTGGGGAAATAGCGGACGCCTTTGTTGTACTCCGCCACTTTCTCGATGTAGCGCTTGCGTGCGACGGCAATGCGATTCTCTGTTCCTTCGAGTTGACTTTGGAGGTCACGGAAGTTCTGGTCGGCTTTCAGATTAGGGTAATTCTCTGCAATAGCGATGAGGCGGCCCAACGCCGATGTCAATCCGGCT
>DASVEA010000076.1:0-2140 GCA_036380815.1 Nitrospiraceae bacterium | reverse complement strand
CAGCTCCACGTTCTGGCCCGAGATCCCGAGGAAGCCGCGACGGATCTTCCCATCCTTGATCAGCCGGCCCGCGATGAACTTGGCCGTATTGATGCCGATGGCGAAGCAGATGCCTTGGGCCGATCTGATTATGGCTGTGTTGACACCGATGACTTCCCCGCGCGAGTTGACGAGCGGCCCGCCCGAATTGCCAGGATTCAATGCCGCATCCGTCTGAATGACATTGTCGATCAACCGTCCGGAGGTCGAGCGCAATGAGCGCCCGAGCGCACTGATCACTCCAGCTGTGACCGTGCATTGGAATCCATAGGGATTGCCGACAGCGATAGCCAGTTGTCCCACGCGGATCCTGTGCGAGTCACCAAGCTCTGTGTGGTTGAGCAGGGGCGCCTCGACCCGAATCACGGCCAGATCCGTATCGGGATCTTCACCAATGAGATGGGCGGAGTGCCGACGACCATCCGACAGGGTGACATCGATCTGCTCCGCGCCTTGCACGACATGGCTGTTCGTGAGTGCAAAGCCGTCCGGCGTAAAAATGAAGCCGGAGCCGCTGCCGGTGACACCCTGGGGAGTCCTCACATCCCCGGCCGACCTCCCCGATCGATGACGAACCTCAATGTTCACAACCGCCGGACTGACCTCTCCAGAGGCGGCAATCACCGCCTGCGAATAGGAATCCAACAGGTCGTCATCGGTCGCCGCCGAATGACGCGGGACGCCTCCGGTCATCACTCGCTCATCATTCGCGACCAATCGAAGCGTGTGTGTCGTGGCCATGCTCTGCTCCGTAAAATTCATCGTTTGCGAATTACGCGCGCACCCGCTGCGCAATCACCTTATCAACCGACCACTTCCCCGCGCCAGTGACAAGAAGCGCGAGACTCATGACGATCACCAACAACGCGACAATCCAAAGCAAATGCATCGTCTCCGTGAAGAGTCCCATTTTAGCTGTCTCATCACGTCATCCCTTTACCCTCGATAACTACCCACACAGGGTTCGATTATAATAGTCCTAGTTAGAACAGAGTCAACAGGGGAAATGCCTCGCTTGTTTAATTTTGTGAACTAGTGATTAAGATCAATATGTTAGAGCTATGTTGGGCGAGCAGGGCTGATGCTTATTGATCGCGCACGTGACAGATTCCACTCCAACACTACTTGCAGCGAGGCAGTGTAGGATTGCCCAACTGCACCCGTCGAGCGGGGGGAGGCGCAATGCCTTTTCATATTTGTCGATTCTAGTTTTGTCTCGACCTCGCTTCACGAAGCCAGCGGGTGGCACCGATCTGGGTCCCAGCCGCCCGCAGCGGGGCCCCACACCGGGCGGGGTGCGAGGACGGCTGGGTTGGATCGGTGACAGGACCCGCGAGCTTCACTTTCTCTCTTTCATCGCCCGTTCCACTTCGCGGCTGGCTTCGCGTGTCTTGATGGATTCCCGGCGGTCATGCTGTTTCTTGCCTTTGGCCAACCCGAGTTCGACTTTGGCATGGCCCCGCTTCGAGAAATAGATGCGGAGCGGGATGAGCGTGAGCCCTTGCTGTTGCGTCTTGCCGAGGAGCCTATTGATCTCCTTGCGGTGGAGGAGCAGTTTCCGAGTACGAAGAGGCTCGTGATTCATGATGTTGCCGTGGCTGTAGGGACTGATGTGGCAGTGGTGGAGAAAGACCTCGTTCCCCTTCACGCTGGCGTAACTATCTTGAAGGTTTACGCGCCCGTCTCGAAGGGATTTGACCTCCGTACCCTGGAGCATGATGCCCGCTTCGAACTTCTCTTCAATGAAATAGTCGTGGTAGGCCTTGCGGTTGGTAGCGACGGCTTTTTCGTTCTTTTCTTTTCGCTGCTGCACCATCAGGCCGCCTCGCCCCGGGAGTCTCAAAGTCGTCAAGTCCTAACCCGCATTATTCATACGATAATGCGGGCTTAAGTCTTGAGGTCTTCAGAGACCTTCGACTTGAAGACTTTCAGACTTTCCAACTGATTTTTGATATGCTGCCGCCATGCGCGGACTTGGTTCCATCGATTCTCTCTCCAGCATCCTCGATGGACTGGCTCGTCGCCTGGGTCTCGAATCCAAGTTGCTCGAAAGTCGCTTGCGCCGGAACTGGGTCTCCATCGTCGGGGAACCCATCGCGAC
>DASVEA010000075.1:0-7082 GCA_036380815.1 Nitrospiraceae bacterium | reverse complement strand
GACCAACGTATTTCCCAAATGATACAAGGCGAGTGGCGCCGTGGAGGTTCGTGGATATTGATCGACAATTTGACGATACTTCGCGATCGCTTCCTTGAGCGCATGATCAGCCTTTTGAGGATCGTTGGCAGAAGGAGCGGTCAAGAAGCGCATCGCCTCATGTTCAAGGTCTTGTGCTTTCTGCGCAGCCTGGCGGTCAACATAAAAAACCCCTCCGACCACGGCGGCCGCAAGCACCAACACTCCCAGACCGACCAGCAAGGGGCGTAGATAATCCTGTGACCTATGCAGCGTATGGTCAAGCCAGCTCAACATGTGGGCTTCATCGACCGGAAGAGTTTTCGCCGGGACCTTGATACGGTAGCTCATGGATGGATTCGTCGGAGAGGGTGAGCCCATTTCCTCAAATAGTGTGCGCGCCTTATACTAAGGATGTCACGATTTTGTCAATGAGGCAGCTGCCGCGTGTCGGTTCTCAGAAGGCACACCATCTCCAATTTGTTAAGACTGGCCATGTCACATGTTTGAAAAACGACTAGACGAATTGGCTGCGCGGCATCTGACCAGGCGCCTCACTCCGCTCCATTCCGGCGTTGGCCCGATGGTGGAGATGGCAGGACGCCAGATCCTCCTGCTCGCCTCGAACGACTATTTGGGGCTGGCCATGCACCCGGAAGTAATTCAGTCAGCCACCGAGGCGACACAACGGTTTGGAGCCGGAGCTGGAGCCTCTCGGTTGATCTCAGGCTCGTTGCCGCCGCATCAAGAGCTCGAGTCTGCCCTGGCACAGTTCAAAGGAACCGAAGCCGCGCTGACTTTTAGCTCCGGCTACCTAGCCAACATTGGGACCATCCCTGCACTGATCGGACAAGGCGGATTGATCCTGGCCGATCGCTTGTGCCATGCCAGCCTGATCGACGGCTGCCGTCTAAGCGCAGCCGACTTTCGAATCTATCGCCACAACGATACCAGCCACCTCCAGTCCCTTCTGGCTAGGCGACGCCGGGCGCGGCGCACCCTGATTGTGACAGACGGCGTATTCAGTATGGACGGAGACCTCGCGCCGTTGCCCGAACTCAGCCGGTTAGCCCAGGACTATGAGGCCGACCTCTATATCGATGATGCCCATGGTACGGGCGTGATGGGTCCGCATGGACGAGGAACGGCCGAACATTTCGGCCTCGATGCACAGATCCCGTTACAGATGGGGACCTTGGGCAAAGCCTTCGGCAGCAGTGGCGCCTACCTCGCTGGACCCTCGACATTGATCCGCTATGTCATGAACACGAGCCGGTCCTTCATCTTTACCACGGCACCCCCACCGAGTTCGGCTGCTGCCGTCACGGCAGCGTTACGAGTCATGCGACGAGAGCCGGAACGACGTGCGCGCTTGTGGGCCAACCGCGAACGGTTGTTCTCAGGATTGACACAATTGGGATTCAGCCTGTCCCCCAGCGTCAGTCCGATCTTGCCGATCCTCGTCGGCAATGCTGAAACCGCACTCAGGTTTGCCGAACACCTGTTCACAGAAGGCGTGTATGCTCCGGCGATTCGTCCTCCTACCGTTCCGGATGCCACCAGTCGCATCCGCGTCACGGTAACATCCGAGCACACCCCCAGCCACATCGATTACGCCCTCCTCGTATTTCAACGCGCAGGGCAAGCGGCAGGACTGATCTGATTGAAGCCTGCACCTACTCCACGGTAAACCACCGAAGAATTTACGCAGCCGCTTTGCCCGCATTATTCATAAAGGTTCGTCGCGAAAGCGTGCAGACGCGAAGCGAGACCGGCACTCGGAGACTTGAAGCCCTGAGTCGTACTCGTGCAGTACGTCGAAGGGCTGAACGGTGAGACTGCCCGTCGCAACCGCGTATCCGCGCTTGCAGCAGAAGCTTCGTGAATCATGCGGGTTAGGGCTATTTTCTTGCTTTCTCATTACCCTGTGGCATTATGCACTCACGTTGCCTTGAGGTCCGACAGGCCATCATCTCACGATCCTTTCTTACCGAGGAGTCCTCTTCATGGATATTTCGAAGCTCTTGACCTTCACCGCAAAGGAGGGCGCGTCGGATTGTCACATCAGCGCCGGCGAGCCGCCGATGATCCGTGTGAACGGGGACCTCAAGAAACTCGATCATCCCGCACTGACCACGGAAGAAACGCACTCGCTGATCTATGACATGATGAGCGATACTCAGCGGAAGAATTTCGAGGAAAAGCGCGAGTGTGATTTTTCCTTTGAACTGGGCGACATCGCCCGATTCCGCGTCAATGTCTTCGTCCAAAACCGTGGCCTTGGCGCCTGCTTCCGAAACATTCCCACCACGATCATTCCGATGGAAAAGCTCGGCATGCCCCCGGTCGTGCGACAGCTCTGCGACCGGGAAAAGGGGCTGATCCTTGTGACCGGCCCAACCGGGTCTGGTAAATCAACGACGCTGGCCTCCATGGTCGATTATTTGAACAACACCTTCGAAGGCCACATCATCACAATCGAAGATCCAATCGAATTCATCCACAAGACAAAAAAATGCCTCGTGAATCAGCGGGAGATGGGCGTCCATACCCTGTCGTTCGCGAACGCGCTGAGAGCCTCTCTCCGTGAAGACCCGGACATCATCCTCGTGGGTGAAATGCGCGACCTGGAAACCATCCAGCTCGCGTTGACTGCTGCGGAAACGGGCCACTTGGTCTTTGGCACACTCCACACCTCCAGCGCGCCGAAAACCGTCGACCGCATCATCGACGCCTTTCCCCCGAACCAACAGTCCCAGATTCGCACACAGCTCGCCGAAGCCTTGGAAGCGGTCATCACGCAAACCCTGCTGAAGAAAAAATCAGGCGGGCGTGTCGCCGCCCTCGAAATCCTGGTCGCCACAACCGCGGTTCGAAATCTCATCCGAGAGGGTAAGTTGCACCAGATTCCCGGTGTCATGCAGGCCAGTCAGAAAGACGGCATGCAAACGATGGACATGGCGCTAATCGATTTAGCGACCCGTGGAGTCGTCACGAAGGGCGAAGCCCAATCGCGCAGCATGAATCCCAATCTGTTTGGAGCCGTAATGGGCGGCGCGGCCTAAGATACCTGGCAGGAAGAAACGGGGGCAGAGATGGATGTTCGCAGTCTCTTGAAAGTCATGGTGGATCAAGAAGCGTCAGACCTGTACCTGACCGTCGACTCGGCTCCCGCCTATCGCGTCCATGGCTCGACACAGCAAACAGACGCGCCGCCGTTTACCAACGAACAACTCGAAGCCCTCGCGCTGGCGCTGATGCGCGGTCAGCAGCGTGGGGAATTCGAAGAAAAAATGGAAATGAACCTGGCCCTCTACTACAAGGAGCTCGGCCGTTTCCGTGTCAATATTTTTCGGCAGCGAGGGAACGTGGGCCTGGTCTTTCGGCATATCAAAGCCGAGATCCAAACTGTCGAGCAGCTGGGCTTACCTCTGATTGTGAAAGACATCGCCATGACGAAGCGCGGGTTGGTGCTGGTAGTCGGAGCCACCGGCTCCGGAAAATCCACGACTCTCGCAGCCATGATCGACCACCGTAACACCATCCACCCCGGCCATATCGTGACCGTGGAAGACCCGATCGAGTTCGTCCACAATCATAAGCGATCGCTCATTACGCAGCGAGAAGTGGGCTTCGACACGCTCTCATTTCAAAATGCACTCAAGAATACACTGCGGCAGGCGCCGGATGTGATTCTGATCGGCGAAGTCCGGGATACCGAAACGATGGAAGCCGCGATCACCTTCGCGGAAACCGGGCACCTCTGCATCGGCACCCTTCACTCGAACAACGCGAACCAGGCCATCGAGCGTATCATGAACTTTTTCCCGGTAGAGCGGCATGCACAGATCTATCTCCAGTTGTCTCTCAATCTTCGAGCCATCATCTCTCAGCGGCTCATACCATCCGTCGACGGAAAGCGGGCCCCGGCACTTGAAATCATGCTCGACACGCCCCGCATTAAGGATCTCATCAAGAAAGCCGAAGTCGATTCACTCAAAGAAGCGATGGAACAAGGCGTGGATGAAGGTTGTCAGACGTTCGACCACGTCTTATTCCAACTCTATAAGGAAAATCGGATCTCGCTCGAGCAAGCCTTGATCAATGCCGATAGCGCCAATAATCTTCGGCTCAAGATCAAGCTCGAAGGTCTGAAAGGGGACGATGCGATCAACGCACTCCTCGACAAAAAACCAGGTGTCTCCTCGACCGGTGCCTTCAAGATCCAGGGAGGAGCCTCAGGAAACGTGACCCCCTTGCGTAAACGCTAGTCCCCTCACCACCCACGCGCCCCGTCACCAAATCCGGCGAGAATCACCCCTCTTACTGAGCCGCAGTAACCCCTTGACGCTCAAGATACGACGCAATCTTTTCCAGCGCGAGGGCGCTGAGTTTCGCGCCATACCATATCGGCATCGTGCCGGCCGGATATCCCGGCACGACAAACATTCCCGGTTCGAGGACCGATTCGATCACATAATCATGGACCGTCTTCGCGTGGCCCCGATAAGCTGGATCGGCCAATCGCGCAGGCCCCGTGGTGCCTAACAAGAGGGGCGGCCCTACGCGCCCATCGGCCCCCGGGATACCCGGGACGGTGTGGCACACCGAGCAGCCGGCCCTCGTAAAAATCTCTGTGATCGGTTCGTCTCCGGTAACCAGCGGAACCATGTCAGGGGCAAGCGCGGCCACCGATGAGACGGGCGCCGGCGACACCGAAGTGGAATTGGCGGAACGGAGGGCCAACCACGTCCCCAGTAACAGCGCAATCACGATGAGGGGTGTGAGAAATCGTTCAGGCATGGAACCGGTCGCAGAAAAATTCCGGCAACACTCACTTCGTCACATTCATGGCACAGCGAAATCCGATCGTCCGATCCTCGAAATCCGACTCAGCTGAGAACCGCGCCGTCACGCGCAAAGCAGACGGTAAATCCGCCCATGACCCACCTCGCAGTACGCGCTTCTCACCAGTAGCCGGGCCGGGTGGGTTCCTCCCCGGACTCTTTTGATAATAGTCGCGCTCATACCAGTCAGCCACCCATTCTGCCGCGTTCCCCGCCATGTGCGAGACGCCAAACGGGCTCCTCCCGCCCTCTTTGAGCCCATGCCGCACGCTCATTCCCCCGAGACCGCTGGTGACCGCCACCAACGTGATGGCTTCACTGACCCACATCCCTCGATTATAGTTTGCAATGTCGACGAACGGCTGCATATCTCCCCACGGATACCGGCGTCCGTCGGTCCCACGTGCCGCCTTCTCCCACTCAGCCTCCGTCGGAAGCCGTTTCCCTGCCCATTGGCAATACGCGGCTGCCGATTCCCAACTCATCCCAATAGCCGGCCGATCTCCAACCGCCGTCGCCGCCTCATCGTCCCATGTCGGAGGAGACTCGTGTTTCCCCCCTTCCAGAAACTTCTGATAGAGGCTGAGGGTGACTTCATACCGGTCGATGTAGTACGCATCAAGCGTCACGGTGTGTTCGGGCCGTTCATTTGGAAGGCCGTCGTGACTACCCATGGTGAATGGACCGGCAGGGATGAGGACCATCGGAGCGCCATCCGGTCCTCGACTCGCCTCGGCCGACGAAACCGCATGCCTGCCCTTCGAGGGCTGTGGCTCTGCCGCCCCAAGGCAGACTACCCCTGTCACGAGGCTGATCCCCATCCACAACATCGTCTGATGTCCACGCATTGCCGTCTCCATCGCCATAGCGTTCTAGCAGGATGCTGGAAAAGTCCGCCAGCGGCGTTCTCGCATCGCTCAGAGGTTCAACGTACCGAAGCGTACGCCTCGCCTCTTCGCTCGCTGCGGCCTTGCTGAACGGCCTTTTTGAGCATCCTGCAAAAATATTCTTCTGTTGTGCCACACGTACGGACATCGAAGTTCTGGAGTGCCTACATAGTTTTTCCTGAGCCTGCTAGAAGAAGCGACCCAGCCGCCGCCGGCAGTGTATCCAGCTCACGCGACAAACTCAACGGAATGAAAAGGCTGAAACGGCGAGTCTGGTATGAGGAGATGAAAGATAGGATTGGTGTCCCCAATAGGACCATGCACCTTTCAATGCCGCATCTCGCCCACCTCGTCATCCCGTTTTCAGGGGCCATCAAGATGGCGGCTTAAGCTCGCTATTGCATAGTCTGGGCACAAAACGGGTCACAATTAGGCGGTTCGATCGCCGCGCCTGCCAACTGCCGAAAGGATTTACTTCTCGTCTCGGATTGCTGCCTTTACTTTAGCCTTGAGCTCTGGGGTGACCTCCCGAATCCCGTGCTGTTTTGCGTGTTCCGCGGCATTCTTCAGCACTTCCTCTTCGGTGTTCCCCCGTACAACATGTTTGCATCCGGACGATGGATCAACCTTGGCGCACTCAACGATTTTCCCCATGGTAGCTCCTCCTTTGTTGGCCCCGTTATAGGGCCTGCAGTCTGAAATGTGAACGCCTTGTTAATCAATGTCGCTTCGGCAACTTATAGCCAATCTACCATGAGCAAAACTAGGGTAATCCCCCAATCGAAAAAGGACGACATACCCGGAGGAAATAAAATGCGAAAGCGAGAGCTCTGGTTCAGGGTTCGTCTTTGGGGGAATCCTCACTCTGTTTTAGCCAGAGTTCGAGCAGTCTTGTCTCGCGTTCAGACTGGGAAGTGCGCTCCAAAGCGAACGCACCCGTCAAGCGATCTTCATAAAAAGAGCGTTGCTTCGCGTAGGTTTTCTTAAAGGCTTCGGTCTTGAGGGCTTTCCAATTGGCATCTGATATTCCAGCATGTGAACGCAATAGGTCGATCTCAATGGCTTGGAAAGCAAAGACTTTAGCTAAAACCTTAATGACAGTTGCATTAGAAATTACTTTTGGAATTTTATCAGCCATGACTGATCGTTTGTTGTGCCAAGGCAAACAAGTTAATCTTCTCTTCGTACATCATCCGCGAACGCTATACAGGCGGCGTTTTCAGCATTCTAAACGTGGCGCGGTACCTCGAAGTAACGATCAGTTCCGCACGCCGCTCCACACTTTTGCCGGATCGATAGACTTGTCAGGATTGAGTTTCTTCGCCTTGTC
>DASVEA010000074.1:0-3251 GCA_036380815.1 Nitrospiraceae bacterium | reverse complement strand
AACCGCTCGAGGGCTTCGACGGCCCTGGCATAATGCTCCTCGCTGGACGGCCCTGTTTCCCCCTGCCGTACACGTTCCAGCTGTTTCACCTTATCCTGCAGCTTGGCATGGGTTTCCTTGCCATAGGATTCCGTCAACACGGCATCCAGGACCTCGATGTTCAGATCCCGTTGCCTGACGTTCTTCACGCCGGCTTGGACAAGAAACCCTGTCAGGGACGGCAGGCTCAAATAGGGCTGCGATGGGTGCCAACTGGGAGGAAAGATCAGGGAAACTTTCACAATAATCCTTCTTGAATCGCTAAAATAGCGGCTCGATGAAAGCGCCTAAAGAAGGCCATCAGTCCAGAATGATTTAGCTGTTTTATACACTGTCCTCTCCTGCAAATGCAACCGCTCACGCAGTTCTCGAGTCTGAAAAGACCCTGTAACCACAACGAGTTATGCCATTTAGTGCAACGACAAACTCGCGCGAGCAATAAAAAGCCCCGAGTCAGTTTCCGCACCATGTGCGGGTGACTCGGGGCTTTTTGACTGACTCGTTAGCTCGGGAAGGGTTCCCGCCTAACGCCCCCTACCGGGGTGCATGCTCAGGGCAGTTTCAGCGTGAACCAGGTGGAAATACCCTTCATCCCGTTCCGCTCGACGTTGCTGCCGTCCCACACGGCAAAGGCCACGGGGATCGACGCACCCGCCTTAAACTGCACATCGTTCTGATCGCTGCTCGCCAACTCGCGCTTGACCACAACCCGCCACGTCGGACCGTTGCAGCAGCCGCCCTTGACCGACCCATAGGGCTCCCACACGCCGTTTCCGATGACGTCCTGATGCGCCTGCGTGGTCAGCGTGCTGAACCCGTTGGCGTTCAGGTCCTCGACCGAGCTTCTCCGGAGCGTCGGATCCGACATGATGTTGCCGGACCAGATGCCGGGGTTGAACGGTCCAAGGCTGCGACCGATCCGGTCAGGATAGGTCACGCCACCCGCCGGCTCTTCAAAGTAGTAGTCCCAGGCGATGGACGGATATTGATCGTCCACGTCCCAGATGCCCGCGCTGTCCTTGCCGATGTCCTTCTGCCACTCGGCATTCCAGCGCCAGATGTTCACGGTCCCTCCGGACTGCCCCATGCACTGGAACGGCGGAGCGCCCGACGTATTGACCGGGAACTGAATGGCCGCCTGATCGCGGAAGTCCTGCGGTCCGATGGTGGTGTTGTTCAGGGTCTGATCGGCCCAGTCCAGCCGGAAGCCAATCTCCTTCCCGTTGGACACCGCCTTCACGAACACCGCCTTCACGGAAATATTCGGGTGCATTGGCGTGGTGATCGTCTGCCCGCTCAGCGGCACGACCACCCCCGGCACACTCTCCCAGACGGGGTTTGCACCATCCATCGGGATCGGCCCCTTGATCGGCTTCACCGGAATGGTTACCGGCTGGCTGACCGCCAGGGGAACCTGCCCGATCGTCAGCATGATGCCGACAACCAAGGCAGAGAGCAGAATGCCAAACACCACTTTTTTGTTGCGTGTCTGCATCACTCTCATATAAAAATATCCTCCTCTAGATTAAAGATTACGACTGCACGCACACCTAATATACGAACCGAATAATCTGCACTCCTCAGGCTGTTCCCACTGGCCCTGAGTCAGCTTTCTCCTTACCCTTGTCATCTATGAACGATTGCGCGCCGACTTCGTTGAGTAGAACGTTCAACTCGTTCCCCTGATCCTGCGCCCCGCACTCGTAAATCTGCCCTTCCGGTGCGCTGAAGGTCGCCGGCCGGTAATCCGTCTCCGAATAGGGCTGCGGGACGACGCCCAGATAGACGGCATCGAAATCAATGCAATCGGCCGTGAACTCCGCCAGGTACCGGAAAAAGCCCGTGTCGGCCTTCTTCACCAGCATCCGCGAGAAGAGCGGCACCCACCGCCCGATGTGATTTTTCATGAATTTCTTCTGGGCGTC
The DNA here is from genome assembly GCA_036380815.1 of Nitrospiraceae bacterium. Taxonomy (GTDB): domain Bacteria; phylum Nitrospirota; class Nitrospiria; order Nitrospirales; family Nitrospiraceae; genus Palsa-1315. The sequence continues at coordinate 1,287 of DASVEA010000074.1, read as the reverse complement.
CACCACGATTTGCGTCTTGTCGGCGCTGTCGTGGCAGAGCGCATAGGACTCTTTGTAGGCCAGGAAATGCATGAATTCGAGTTCCACGCTCAAATGGTCCAGCCGCTCGTGAATATCCCGCGAGAGTTCCAAGCCGAACGCTTTGTAGAAGCCGGCGATGTCGCCCATCACATGGGCCTGGCCGAAGACGTGGTCGTTACCGAAGAGGGTTTCGTAGGGCGGGCAATCAAGCGTGATCACGTTACTGAACACTCGCCGATGCTCCGCTTGCAGATCGCTGAGAGTCCAATGCGTACATTCCGTCGCCACCCACTGCTCAATCGCATCCAGATGTTTGAGCAGCGCGGCCACCTTCAACTTGGCTTTCTCGCCACCCTGCCCGGCCAGTGCCGCGCTTAACCCTTCGAGCGCAGACCGTCCATCCTCGACAAATTCCCCGCTTTGCAGATAATCCAGGAACTCGTCGTCTTCAGGGTATAACAGGCTCCATGAAATGAGGAGATACATCTTGCTCCGGCCAAGCGCCCGTTCAACGGCCGGAGAATCCTTGATCGCTCCAAGGGTTGGAGCCATGACGGCAGGATCGCCCATTCTGCGCTCGCTCTCCTTCGTACTCATACCACGCACCTCACGAGCAGCGTGCGATAAGCTCGCGTATGATAGGGAAAGCCCAAAGTGAAGTCAAGCCGATTCTTGACCGTATTAACTCCATGATTTTACAGTCTCCAGCGGCTCTTTTCGACCGCGCCGCGCCGCGCAAAACCGCTCCTGAACCACTTCAAGCGCCAGCCGGCAACATCCTGGCAGGGGTCACCCGGATGGCTATTGTATCGTTGACGGTCTTGCACACCTGCTCGCACAGGCCACAGCCCACGCAGCGGTTGTCCGCAACCACCAGGCGCATCTCAGAAAAATCCATGGACAGGGCCTGGGTCGGACACTGGGAGACACAGGCATGACATCCCTGCCCCGCCGTGCAGAGCCGATGTGACACCACCGCCAATCCCATCCTGACTTCGTCCTGACCGCCAACGGGCAACAAGGCTTCTGTCGCACAGGCTGCGATGCACGGAAAATCATCGCAGAGATGACAGGGCACTTGATCCGGAAAGATCACCGGCGAACCATCGCGGCGATCGAATTGGATACTGTGATGAGGGCAGGCCGTCGCGCAATCGTTGCACCGCGTACAACGTTCGAGAAACAACGCTTCGTCCACGGCACCGGGAGGGCGCAGCCAATCGTGCCGCACCGGAGACGGAACCTGCTCGGAAGGCGCATCGCGTT
>DASVEA010000073.1:0-3882 GCA_036380815.1 Nitrospiraceae bacterium | reverse complement strand
CTCGGTCATGCTGCACTCCTTCTCTGGCAGGATGCTGAAAAAGTCGCCCTTCTCACCCGCCCAGCCCCGGCGCGCCAAGACGCGCCTTGTCCCATGCATCGTTCTCGCATCGTTCAGACCCTCAACGTTGAGTAAGAGATTCTCGGGTCTTCACTCGCTGCGGCCTTGCTGGACGAATTTTTTGAGCATCCTGCGTGGTGGTGTCCTGTTGCCCCAACCATACGAACCATTGGATTTCCGGCTGACCGGCTGCGTTTTCCGCAACCTGCCGATGGCTGGAGGTCAGAGGCTAGCCCTTTATCCTAGAAGTGGTCAAGGCTGCTTTGGCGCGAAAAGCCACAAACAAACCTCCCCTTGGGGAGGAATGCCCCAATATTCGTTCTATTATTGAGGTCTCAACCAACTAACAGGCATAGATGTGCAAAGACGGGACCAAGTACTAGCTCTCCAGCGATCCGTGAGACGTGAATAGTTAAACGTGAAAGGTTTCGGAGAAAGAGCTTTCGGCAGTCCTACGTTTCACCTTTCACGTCTTAGCTTTCACAGCTCTTGAGAGCGACAAGAGAACGCCGCATGGGACAAGGCGCGTCTTGGCGCGCCGGGGCTGGGCGGGTGAGAAGAGCGACTTTTTAAAAGCCTCTTAGACGCTCAAGAAAATTGGATCATCCGCCTGGTTTAGTGATTGCTTCCTTTCCCTTCTATCTGCGACATTTATCGATACCGTAAGGAGAGTGCGATGGCTCGTGCCAACAAGCCTCCCTCGAAACCGCCACATCCCGTTGCTGTCAACCCGGTTGTACAATCAACGGTCGAGCGTGAAATCAAACTGGCGGTGGATGACCATTTCCGGCTGCCCCCTCTTCCCGGCATCCCGCTGCCGCGACGTCTGCTGACCTCGACCTACTACGACACCTCCCAGTACGACCTGGCCCACGCGGGGATCACCCTCCGCCATCGAGTCGAGCGAGGGAAACAAGCCTGGCAACTGAAACTCCCTCTGTTAAAGGACCGGCAGGAAATTGAGATGGTCGATCGCCAGTCTATTCCACCAACAACATTCCGCGACCTGCTCTTTCTCCATCTTGGACGGCGGCGGCTCGTGCCGGTTGCGATCTTGCGGGTCTGGCGCATGGGCGTCCGCGTGCGCATGGTCAATGTCCCTGTCGCAGACGTTACGCTCGACCACGTGGCGGTCGTGAAGAACGGAGCGGTGCTTCAGCGCTTTCGAGAACTCGAAATCGAACAGGTGAATGGGAAGAACAGCACACTGCTTGACCTCGCACGGCAGCTCCGTCGAGCGGGAGCCAGCGAGCATGACGGACGGCCCAAGTTGTTTCGCGCGCTCTCCCTAGCGGCCCCCGCCCCCGATGCACCGCCGTCACAAAACGCGCCGGTGGTGGATCATGTAAAGTGGGCCCTCTCACATCATGTCCGATGGCTGCTGGCGCATGACCCCGGCGCCAGGCTTGGAAGGGAACCTGAAAGCCTGCACCAAATGCGCGTGGCCACGAGACAATTGCGTGCCGTCCTGCGCACCGTCAGGCCCCTGCTCGTTCCTGAATGGGCAGACTCGTTGCGGGACGAGTTGCGCTGGCTCGGCCAACTGCTGGGACCGGCTCGCGATCTCGACGTCCAACTCGCCTATTTCCGTGAGGAATCTGCCGCGCTGGATGCACGAGACCGCCGGCCCCTGACACAATTCATCGCCCACCTGGATGACCGGCGGAACAACGTCCAAGAGGTCCTGCTGAGCGAGATGAAGAGCGCACGGTATCTCGACCTCATCAGGCGGCTACAGCAAGCAAGGTACGATCCGACCGTCGTCGAGTCCGCCGTCACTTTGCGCGACCTCGCCAAGCAGGAGTTCACAAAGTTGCGAAACGCGATTCGCCAGGCTGGTCACGCACCCAACAATGCCAAAATCCACGAGATCAGGATCAACACCAAACGGGCCCGCTATGCCGCCGAACTCGCGGAACCGACGGTCGGCAAGCCGGCCACACGCTTCATCAACAAAGCCCGCGTCACGCAGGACGTCTTAGGCATGCACCAAGACGCCATTCAAGCTGAAGCACATATCCGGGCGTTCCTCAAGCAATCGACCAGCGCGCGGGCCGCATTTGTCGCCGGACGCATGGTCGAACGCCAGCGCCAGCGTCGAGAGAGGGCCAGAGAAGAGATGCCACGGCTCTTGCGTGGGCTCTTAAAGCGAGGCGAGAAAGCTTGGGGATAAAACTGACGGGATGCGCGACGGGCGAGAACGGTTAAGGCTGAGGCTAAGGGTGAGATGAAGAAAATCAGGCCTTCGCTCAACCTTGACCTCAGCCTGTCTCGCTCGGCAATCCTACGCGGTGTTCTCCTATGGTTGACCGAAGGACCGCACATATCGTAACACCTGCCAAGCTTCTTCTTCCGTCAGTACGAGCGGAATAAAGGGAGCCATCGCTGTTCCTGGGCTGCCGTTCTTCAAAATCCAGAACAGTTCTCCATCAGTTCGAGCGGCTTGCCAATTCTTGTCGGTGAAATTCCTTGGCAAGGGGCCTTTGAGAATCCCCGGTTCAATATCTCCTCCTAACCCTTTCCCATCCTTGCCGTGGCAGGTGACACAGAATGCCTTGCCGTGAAAAAGGGCTTTCCCTTTCTCGATATTCTCGGGCGTAGCCTCGAAGGGGTTTGTCCAGGTCCTAGATTCTTCGATCTTGTCGATCGGCACACGGGGCCGCAGAACGGCTTCATCGGCGGCTAAGACTGAAGCGCCCCATTGACTAAGAACCGCCGTCATGAGTACGGCAAGAAAAACCCGATATCCACCGTACGTCACCATATCGCCCCCTCGTTATTCGCAACTGGCTACGTGTCGTGAGAAGATGGGAAATTGGGCTAGCTTGCCTCGAATAAGCCCCGGCTAGCCCCTCCCTACGGCTTACTTGTCTGAATACCCAGGGAACTTGTGCCCGAGGGACTGAGGGAAACTCACGGTACCGTCTGGGAATTCCTGCCCTTGCTGCCACAAGTGATAAATCACACCGTCTGTCCCTGCTGCAACTTCCGCCACCTTGGCAGCCTGATCAGCCGGCATATCGAGGATTTGGACCCGGCCCGTCGCGATCTCGACTTTGTGGTCGTGGAAATGCCGGTGCCACTGAATGGCAGGGAGCTTTCGCGTCAGATCTTTGGAGACAAAATACTCGACCGCAACCAGTTTGGCCTTGGGGTCCGTAGAATCGAACAGCAAACACTGAAGAATCTTGTCGGAAACACCCTTGCAGTAGTGATGGAACGGTCCGCCCGGGGTGCCATCGGCCATCATATGTGGTGCCTGCACGTGAATGTCGAACCCTTCGACCGGAGATTTCGGCTCCCCGCTTATGGCCTTCTGGGGAGCGACTCCGCTACATCCGATTGCAGCAATCGCGGCAACAATTAGTAATCCTTTTCTCATCACAATACACCTCCTGGGATTGGGGTTAATCGGTCCGGAAACCGGACGAAAGACTCACCATGGCTCGTCCACATGAGAGTCACGGTGAGTCTAAAGGATTCAGAGAATTTCCAAAAGGCCATCTTCTGCCCCAATCGTTGCAAACAAACGCGGACATCACGCGCTCTTACTTCGGAAAGGATTTCGGCGCGGTCACGTGCTGCCACCCTTCGCCATTCAGCGTGTGAAGAAATGCCACCAGATCGTGTTTCTCTTGATCCGTCAGCTCGAGCGGAAGGATCAACGGATCCTGGTGAGGGTTCTTCACGCCTCCCTGATTGTAAAAGGTCACAACTTCTTCCAGCGTTTTGAAGCGCCCGTCGTGCATATACGGTGCGCTTCGGGCGATCTCCCGCAAGGTGGGGGTTTTAAAGGCGTTGATCTCCTCCGGACTCTTGGTC
>DASVEA010000072.1:0-2560 GCA_036380815.1 Nitrospiraceae bacterium | reverse complement strand
GGAGATAAGGATGTCCAACATGTAGCCAAAATTCGAGGGATCACGCTGTGACATCGAGGCTTGACCGTACCTTTGCAAAGCTTCGGCAGCGAGGTGAAAAGGCCCTCATTGCCTATGTGATGGCAGGCGATCCCTCACTGCAAGACTCCGAACAACTTGTCGTAGAGCTAGAACAGGCCGGGGCCGATATCATTGAACTGGGTGTCCCATTTTCCGATCCCATCGCCGATGGTCCCGTGATCCAACAGGCGGCAGAACGAGCCTTGCGCAGTGGGACATCGCTTCGAACGATCCTTCACATGGTCACACGCCTAAGGGCCAGGACCCAGATTCCTCTGGTCTTGATGGCGTACTACAATAATATTCACGCGTTCGGTGCTGAACGGTTCTGCCATGAGGCTGTCCAAGCCGGTGTTGACGGGCTGATCATGCCTGACATGCCGCCGGACGAAGCAGGCCCGCTCAAAGGGCCGGCCGCAGCGGCTGGGCTTCAACTGATTTTTCTTCTCGCCCCCACGAGCACGGCGGAGCGACGGACCTTTGTGGCGCGCCAGTCACAGGGCTTCGTCTATTATGTGTCGCTGACCGGGATCACCGGTGCGAAACTGCTCAACATCGCCGATGTGGGTAAGAACGTCGAGAAAATCAGGAAGGTCACTCACGTTCCGGTGGCGGTCGGCTTCGGGGTTGCGACGCCGGAGGACGCTGCCAACGTTGCGGCCGTTGCCGATGGGGTGATCGTCGGCAGCGCTATTGTCAAGCTGATTGCCGCACACCAACAGAAACCAGAGATGGTGAAGCATGTGGCCGAATTTGTGCGCTCATTGAAAACTGCCATGCGAGCGGCTCAGCCCAAAACACGCTAGCAGGATGCTGAAAAAGCCTGCGTGTGCCGTCTGTCTGGTCTATTCGGTCTGTCTGGTGTGTTTGGTTGAACGAAACTAACTAGATGAACCAGACAGACGAGATGAACCAAATGAACAAGAGACGGGGCGGGAACTAATGTTTGGCTTGGGGAGGCATGGCCGAAATCATCTCAGCAGCCAGCTCTTTCGCAATATCCTTTAAATTCGGTCGGTAGAACATATAGCTCTCCGACCGTTCATGTCGAGCCTTCCACACGGTGGTGCCTGTGGTGGCATCGACCAGACGGAGGCTCAGGCCCACTCGACCGACATTATCGCCTTCCTTCCGCATGTATTCCCAGGAGTTCACCCGTACGACTAAGAACGAGTCCACGTTCAGCGCCTTGCCCAACTTCATAGCTGAGTCCTTGTCAGACTGACCCGTCATTTCCAGGCGTGAGAAGTAGAATACCAGCGCATCGAACGCTTCCTTTGAAGCCTGGAAGATATCCGTCACATTCTCAGGAGACACCACATGCTCGATACTGGCAGTCTTGTTCAGGGCACCGGACAAGACCTCTTGAATATCCTCGCGCGCGCTGTCGTATTGGCTCGCCATGGGAGGGAGCACAGCTATAGCTTGAGGCCGGAACATTCTCGCCCCCGGTCCTTCCCACACTTCCTGTAAACCGCCACAGGCGGCGACTAGGAGAAGAAGAAGGCAGAGGAAGATGCCACGTCTTAAGTGGTGAAGCATGAACATGGTTTCAGTATACCATTTAAAATATCCAACCGAGCGCGCCAGAGGCAACCGCACCACCTTCATTAAAGTCGTAGCCTCCGGCAAGATCCAAACGGAAAGAAAATATCCGGATCCCGAGTCCGGCGGTCGGCGTGAAGATAGATCCTGCGTCCTGCACATTCTTATAGGTTCCCACACGCAACGAGAGAAATTCCGACAGAATCGTCTGTTCCATCCCGAGGCTCAACACTTGACTCTTGAGACCGGGCACGAGCGTCTGATTAGACGTGATATCCATGTCGGCGGTAATGGTCATCGTCGACCAGGGATTCACGGCCACACCGCCTCGCACCTGAGGGGTCAGCTTGTATTGGAGGCCGCCCGGAGCATCGAAGGTCGGCTGATTGATGTCTTTTGCGACCACACCGAATTTCAGCCAGGAAGAAGGGCGATACATGGCTCCGAGATCGATCCCATAGGAGGTGGAGATCTCCGCCTTCCCGAAATTGTCCCAGATCTTCGGATCCACTCCGCCCTGAAGGTTGGTCGTCGTGTTGTAGGCTGCCCCTTGGATGATCTTGCCCGTGATACCGACGGAAAAAGTCTTATCCGCAAATGCATAGGCGTAGGAAAATGCCGCCTGCCGAGCTTCCAATCCCCGTAACGCCATTTGACCGGAAATATTGACCGGCCCAGTCCCCGAGACCAGTAACGGTGAACTGACAAACGCTCCGGACGTTGCGACATCCGACACGTTGAACCCGAATGCATGTTCGCCGAAATGTCCCTTGAAGTAGAGACCGCCTGTGCCAAGTCCGGAGATCGTTGCGCCGGGTCGGTTGATTTGATCGGCGATGCTCTGGGCCTTCGCCTGAGTATCGTTGGGATTGAAATCTTTCAAATCGTCCAGTGCTTTGATGATACCTTCCCGACCAGTTACCTGGCCCGTCCCTTGGATCCGAATGTCCATGGA
>DASVEA010000071.1:0-16376 GCA_036380815.1 Nitrospiraceae bacterium | reverse complement strand
GTCGAAGCCAAAGAAGGCGTGAAGATCGCCAACGAGAATCAAACGTTGGCCTCGGTCACCTTCCAGAACTATTTCCGGATGTACAAGAAGCTCAGCGGCATGACCGGCACGGCGGACACGGAAGCGGCGGAGTTTGCCAAGATCTACAATCTCGACGTCAACGTGGTCCCGACCAATCGCAACATGATCCGGCTGGATTACGCGGATGTCGTCTACCGAACCGAGAAAGAAAAGTTCGCCGCGATCGTCGAAGAGATCAAGGAATGCCACGAGCGCGGCCAGCCCGTCCTGGTCGGCACGATTTCCATCGAAAAATCGGAGCGGCTCGCCGGCTTCTTGAGCCGGACCGGCGTGAAACACAACGTCCTCAACGCCAAGCAGCATGAGCGAGAAGCCGAGATCATCGCTCAGGCCGGACACAAGGGCGCCGTCACCATCGCCACAAACATGGCGGGCCGCGGCACCGACATACTCCTGGGCGGCAATCCCGATTTCATGTTCAAACAGATCCTGTACCGGGAAGAAAACCTGCCGGATGCACGCAAGCTGGAGATCTACGAAGAGATCCGGGCTGACTGCGAGAAGGACAAACAAGCGGTCATCACGGCCGGTGGACTCCACATTCTCGGGACCGAGCGCCACGAAAGCCGCCGGATCGACAACCAGCTCCGAGGCCGCGCCGGTCGCCAGGGCGACCCTGGTTCGTCACGTTTCTATCTGTCGTTGGAAGACGACCTGATGCGCATCTTTGCCTCCGAGCGGGTCTCCCAACTGATGCTCAAGCTCGGCATGGAAGAAGGCGTCCCGATCGAGCACGGCATGGTCACCCGGGCCATCGCCAACGCCCAGAAGAAGGTCGAGGCTCACCACTTCGACATCCGGAAACAACTGCTGGAGTATGACGACGTCATGAACAAGCAGCGTGAGGTGATTTACCAACACCGACGCGCCGTCTTGGGCGGGACGAATTTGAAAGACGATCTTCGCGACATGATGGACGGTCTAGTGGACTCCGCGCTGAACGTCTATTGCCCGGCTGAACAATACCCAGAAGAATGGGACATCAAAGGGCTCGCTGAAATCATGCATGGCCAGTTCGGTCTCGACATCTCCCAGGGCAAGGGCGACGGCGGCGAGGCGCTCAGAGCCATAGGCCGCGACGCGTTACTCGAAGACCTTCGCGCACAGGTGCGCGACACCTATGACCGAAGAGAACAGGACTTGAGCCCGGACTTGATGCGTTTCCTGGAGAAGAACTTCATGCTCCAGGTCATCGACCACCACTGGAAAGACCACCTCCTCGGAATGGACCACCTGCGCGACGGGATCGGATTGCGCGGCTACGGGCAGAAAGATCCGCTCATTGAGTACAAGCGCGAAGGCTACGATCTCTTTGCCGGTATGATGGAACGGATCAAGTCCGACACGCTTGATCGGCTCTTTCATGTACAGGCGGTTCGGAACGAAGGGCAACCCACCGCCCCGCCTCCACCGCCCATTATCTCACGCCCCCCTCCTCCACTCATCCTCAATCGCGGAGAAGAACCAGTCGCACCTCAGCCTGTTCAGCGAAGCGACAACAAAGTCGGCCGCAACGACCCCTGCCCCTGCGGTAGCGGGAAAAAATACAAGAAGTGCCATGGAACGTAGAGAGGCTCGGCTGACGACGGGTGTGGATCTTCGGCGTCGCCATGATGCGACAGGCTTCCACGGCTACTGACCACGTCACACCTCAACCCGCACGACTATGATACTGCGCCGAAGCGGCGCAATGCCGTCGTGCGTGGCCGTCACCACCTACTGAAATATGGCAGACGCCATGTCGAACGCCTCAGTCCACATCCCTTCCAGCCGAGCCGAATTGAGGGGGGGAGGGAAGAGAAGATTGCAGCTGTTCGCGTAACCAGAATCAACGAGTTGGCTGAAAAAAATGATCCTTCCAAGCGAACTTGTTATTTCTTTAGGGATGTGGGCTGATTGATCTTCCACTGCGCGCGTCGAAATCAGGCTTAGCTCGACTTCTCCTCTTCATTCAACAAGGTGGCTGGTGTGGTCTCCACTGCGCGCATCGAGCAGCCATCATCCACCTAAATGATCCCTCCAAGCTTGCTTGTTTCTTTCTCTTGGAATGGCACCCGTGCTGATCCCACTGCTGCCGTCGAGCGAGCACATTCTGATCGTGCGCGCTCCGGGAGCAAGGGATCAGCACGGGTGTCATTCCATCCTCGTCAGCTCCATCCCCACCCCCCTTGAATCGGGAGATTCGCCTGAGTTTCCAACAGTCTCCGCCTTGACTTAGCAACGATTCCGAGGCTAATCTACGCCAACTTTTGGCCTCTGTTGGTGTTTCAACGGGGAAGGGTGGGGTTTACCCTAGGCCATTGGTGTCACTTTTCTTGTATTGTCGCTGGGATAAGAGGAGTTGCTTGTGACAACCGGGCACCCTGAACTCGTCGCTGCTATTTCGTCCGAGATCACTAGAAACGGACCAATTCCCTTCGTCCGCTTCATGGAGCTGGCTCTCTATCACCCTCAATTCGGCTATTACATGCGCCAACCTGACGGTGCGGACCAGGAACGTATCGGCTGGTCCGGCGATTTCTACACCAGCTCCGATGTGTACCCGATTCTCGGCCGCGCACTTGCCGCGCAGGCCAGGCAAATGGATGGATTAGTGAGCTGCCCCACTCCCTTCACGATCGTCGAAATGGGTGCGGGCAAAGGTTTTCTAGCCCGAGATTGTCTGGCGGCGATTCATGCCGAGCAGAATGACTTTGCATCGCGTGTCCGCTATGTCCTGATCGAACGGAGCCCTGCCATGCGGGAACTGCAGCGGCGAAACCTGGCTCCCTGGCTCAGCAAACCAGGCCTCGTCACTTGGGTGGATGGCCTTGATGCGCTGACCCCGCAGAGCGTGACCGGTCTGTTCTTCAGCAATGAGCTGATCGATGCCTTTCCGGTGCACCGGATTCAAGTCACGGCCGAACGGACCGAAGAACTCTATGCAGACTATCGGGACGGACGTTTTGTGGGCTGCCTTAAGCCCCTGTCGACGGCCGCGCTCGCTCATTATCTGCAGGAACTCGATACCACGTGGCCGGAGGGCTACCGCACCGAGGTGAATCTCCAAGCTATGGACTGGATGGAGCAGGTCGCTCGGCGGATGGATCGTGGGTTTGTCTTGACGATCGATTACGGCCATACGGCGCAGGATCTTTACGGGCCTGAGCGGAAGGACGGCACGTTCCTCTGCTACTTCCAGCAGCAGACGAACGAAGATCCATTCATTCGCGTCGGCGAGCAGGATATGACCGCTCACGTAGATTTTTCGAGCCTGGCTTCTGTCGGTGAAATGCACGGACTCCACGTGACGGGGTTCACGAACCAAATGAGTTTTCTGATGGGGCTCGGCGTTGAAGAGATGATTGGGGAATTGGAGCAGGAGAGCAAGGAACTTCGCGCCGCGATTCATCTCCTGAAACCGAATGGCATGGGCAGCACGTTCAAGGTGCTCGTTCAGCACAAGGGAATCAGCCGTCCGGAACTGGACGGTTTGAAGTTCAAACCCTACTTCGGGTCGGCGCTGGCGCCGGGCTTGTCGAAAGTCACAATGCCTTAAAGTCATCATGTCAATGATCGAGACTTTACGACTTTATGACCTTATAACTTGAGCGACTGAAGCTATGGGTAACGAATCGATTCCGTTGAATTATCTGCCGATCCTGCTGTTTATCGGCATTGGCGTTGCCTTCGGCACCCTCGCGCTGCTCGCCGGCTCGCTCGTTCGGCCGAGTCGTCCCTATCGAGCCAAGCTGGCCCCCTATGAAAGCGGAAGCCCGCTGTTTTCCGACGCGCGCATCCAGTTTCCGATGCGCTACTACATTATCGCGATGCTATTCGTCATTTTCGATATCGAGATCATTTTTATGATCCCCTGGGCCGTCCGATTTCAGTCGCTCGGCCTGCTGGGACTCATCGAAATGCTCGTGTTTCTCAGCATCCTGCTGGTCGGATTCTGGTATGCCTGGAAGAAGGGGGCGCTCGAGTGGGACTAGCGCGCTTTCGACGCGCAATTTTGTGTGCTGAGTTGTGAGTTATGAGTTGCGTTCGGAAACTCAGGACTCAGAACTCAGCACTCAGAACTGGAGCGAAGCGACATGAGCTTTCTGGAGAGACAGTTTGAGGCGAATATTCTGACGACCAATCTGGATGCGGTCGTGAATTGGTCTCGGAAGTCGGCTTTGTGGCCGATGACGTTCGGGCTCGCCTGCTGCGCAATCGAAATGATTGCGACTGTGTCGTCGCGGTACGACCTCGATCGGTTCGGCGCCGGGGTCTTTCGAGCCTCGCCACGGCAGGCAGATCTCATGATCATCGCCGGCACCGTGGCGCGCAAGATGGCGCCGGTGATCCGCCGTATCTACGATCAGATGCCGGAACCGCGGTATGTCATTTCTATGGGCTCCTGCGCCACCTCAGGCAACCACTACAATAGTTACGCGGTGGTCCAAGGCGTCGACCAGATTATTCCGGTCGATGTCTATGTGCCGGGCTGTCCACCCCGCCCGGAAGCGTTGCTCGATGGATTGCTGAAGTTGCAGGAAAAGATTCAGCGGGAGAAGGTCTTTGTAAAATGATGGCTGATGGTCAATGGTTGATGAAGAGACCAGCGCTACTGACCATTACCTATCGACCATTCACCGTCGACCATTAACCATGCATTCACTTCTTGAGACACTCAAGACCCGGTTCCCGGATGCGATCCTCGCGACCCGCGTCGACGCCGCACGTGCCGAGACCGCTGTCTCCGTGGCCGCCGCGCGCCTGCTGGATATTGCGCGCTATTTGCACGATGCGCCGGAGGCATCCTTTGACCATCTCACCGATATCTGCTCGGTCGACTATCCCGAAGATCAGCTGCGGTTCGAAGTCATCTACCACTTGCACTCGCTCCCCCTTCAGCATCGGCTTCGCCTCAAGGCGCGCCTCACGGAGGACGATCCGACGATCGCGTCGGTCACCGGCATCTGGAAGGGAGCCGACTTCCTGGAACGCGAAGTGTACGACATGATGGGCATTCACTTTTCCGGCCATCCCGATCTCCGGCGCATTTTGTTGCCGGAGGATTATACCGAGGGATACCCATTGAGAAAAGACTTCCCGACCGAAGGGCGTGGCTGGCGCAGCCAGTTCGACTTCATCCCGAGATTGGACGAACCCCCGCTCGACGTCACTGAGAGCGAAATCTCCGAGGAGCAGAAACACGCCTTTCGCGCCGATCGCGGCGTACCCGATTCCCAACGGAAAGAGGAATTGCTGCTGAACATGGGGCCACAGCATCCAAGCACCCATGGCGTGTTGCGTGTCGTACTCGTACTGGACGGCGAACGGATCGTGAAGGCCACACCGGACCTCGGCTACCTCCATCGAGGCGTCGAAAAATTGTCCGAGGGTCTGACCTACATGCAGATCATCCCGCACACGGACCGGCTCGACTATGTCTGTGCCATGTCCAACAACTATGCGTACGTGCGTGCCGTGGAAAAACTCCTCGAGATCACGGTGCCGGTACGAGCCGAATACATCAGAACCATCGTGGCCGAGATGCAGCGCATCATCGGGCACCTCTTTTGGCTCGGCACGCAGGCCCTCGATATCGGCGCCATGACCGTGTTCTTCTGGACCTTCCGGGAGCGCGAAATACTGTTGGACATGTTCGAGAAGCTCTGCGGGGCCCGTCTGACCCTGAACTACTATCGTATCGGCGGTGTCGATAGCGATTTCACCCCCGAGCTGGTCCAACGGATGAAGGCGTTCCTCGATACCTTTCCCGAGAAGGTCAAGGAATACGATTCGCTCATCGCGTCGAATCGCATATGGCTCGGCCGCACGAAGAGCGTGGCCGTGCTCTCGGCCGAGGACGCGATCAACTTCGGCTGCACCGGGCCGGTCCTGCGCGGGTCGGGCGTCGCCTACGATGTCCGCAAGGCCGAACCCTACGGCGTGTACGACAAAGTCGATTGGGAAGTGCCGATCGGCAAGAACGGCGACACCTACGACCGGTACTGGATCCGCATGGAAGAAATGCGGCAGAGCGCCAGGATCATCGCACAATGTCTCGATCAGCTGCCGCCGGGGCCGATCATGGCCGAGGCGCCGCAATATATCCCGCCGCCCAAGGAGCTGGTCATGCGGGACATGGAAAGCTTGATCCATCATTTCATCATTTACACCCAAGGCATCAAGCCACCGAAAGCCGAGACCTACTGTGCAACCGAGGCCCCAAAAGGGGAATTGGGATTTTTTATCGTCAGCGACGGCAGCGCCCGTCCCTACCGACTGAAAATTCGCTCGCCTTCATTTGTACACATGGGCGCCTTCGACCACATGGCGCGAGGCTACATGATTTCCGATATCATCACGATCTTCGGGACCTACGACGTCGTCATGGGGGAGTGCGATCGCTGATGCAGCGAATGTTTAATGGTGAATGGTCAATGTTTAATTTTCGCGCCCCCCATTCAACATTCATCATTCAACATTGAACATTCAGGATGCACACATGTTGATCGAGAAATACAAGTCGGATATAGAAAGCATCCTGTCACGCTATCCGGTGAAGCGTTCGGCGTTGATTCCATTGCTGTACCTGGCGCAAAGAGACGAGGGCTTCGTGTCCGAGGCTGCGATGAAGGAGATCGCGGTGCTATTGCGTCTGACCCCGCCCCAAGTCTATGAGACAGCCACGTTCTATACGATGCTCAATCTCAAGCGCGTGGGGAAATTTCATCTTCAGGTCTGCAAGTCCCTGATGTGCGCGCTGGCCGGGTCGGATACAGTCATCGGGTGGGTCAAAACGAAACTCGGAATCGGACCGGGTGAGACGACAGCCGACGGACTCTTTACCCTCAGCGCGGTCGAATGCCTCGCCGCCTGTGGCACCGCGCCGATGATGCAGGCCAACGAGGACTATTACGAACGGCTCACAGAAGAAACCTTCGACCGAATCCTGGCCGATCTCAAAAAAGACGGGACCTCTTCGCTCAAGAGCGGCCCGTTCATGTGGCCGGAGGCGCCGAAGGCGCAATGAAAAATGAGAAATGTAAAATGAATAATTTGTCCGACCATTTCGCATTTTTAATTTCGCATTTTTAATTCGGAACGTCATGCCGAAGCACGAACTGATATTGCTCAAGAATATGATGCAACCGGGCTATACCGGCAGCCTTCAAGACTACGAGCGCGCGGGCGGCTACCAGGCGCTCCGCAAGATCGTGGGGAAAGTGCCGCCACCCGAGGTCACCGCCACCGTGTTGAAGTCTGGGCTCAGGGGGCGAGGCGGCGCAGGGTTTCCGACCGGTGTGAAATGGGGATTTCTGCCTAAAGGCTACCAGGGCCCTCGCTATCTCTGTTGCAACGCGGACGAGAGCGAACCAGGCACGTTCAAGGACCGCCAGCTCATTGAACGAGATCCCCATCAGCTATTGGAAGGCATCGTGCTCGCCTGCTACGCGATCGGGGCAGAATCTGCCTACATTTATATACGTGGCGAATTCGTCCTCGGAGCCAGGATCTTGGAACAGGCGATCGCCGAAGCACGGACCGCCGGCTATATCGGAACAAACATCCTGGGCACGGGAATCACGGCCAATGTGTGGGTGCACCGAGGCGCCGGCGCCTATATCTGTGGAGAAGAAACGGCGTTGCTGGAGTCGCTCGAAGGTAAGCGCGGCTTGCCGCGCGTCAAGCCCCCCTTCCCGGCGACACACGGTCTCTACAGCAAACCGACCGTGGTGAACAACGTCGAGACCCTGGCAAACCTTCCTCACATCATCAGCCGGGGCCCCGAATGGTTCGCATCGATCGGCTCCCCGCCGAAGAGCACCGGCACCAGAGTCTTCTGCGTCAGCGGCCATGTGAAACGGTCGGGGAACTACGAAGTGCCGATGGGAGTTACCTTCCGCGAATTGATTTACGAGCAAGCCGGAGGCATGCGCTCCGACAAACCGCTCAAGGCCTTCATCCCGGGTGGAGCGTCAGCGCCATTCCTTACGCCGAACCACCTCGACGTCAAACTCGATTTTGAATCCGTTGCCGCCGCCGGCTCCATGCTCGGCTCCGGCGGGGTGACCGTGATGGAAGAGGGCACGGACATGGTGTGGGCTGCGCTCCGCCTGATGGAGTTTTTCTATCATGAGTCCTGCGGCAAGTGCAGCCCCTGCCGCGAGGGAAGCTCCTGGCTGGTGCAGACCATGCGTCGAATCGTCGCGAAACGAGGGCGGATGGAGGACCTTGAAACCTTGGTCGATCTATGCAAGAACATCGAGGGCCGGACGGTCTGCGCGTTCGGCGATGCGGAAGTGGCGCCGATTATGAGCACGCTCAAACATTGGCGGCCTGAGTACGTCGCGCTGATTCACGCAGCGGAGGCAGCGAATCTGATCATGCCGGAACCGGCAGGAAGACTGTGAACTGGGCTGACAAGGGACAGGCGAGCAAGCTGACACACTCGAGAAATTGGATGCCAGCCTGTCAGCGTGTCAGCAATTTTGGAAAGTCTGTATGGCTGAATCGGCGGAAACAGTCCGGCTGACCATCGACGGCATTCCCATCTCGGTGCCGAAAGGCACGCTGGTGATCGAGGCCGCTCGCCGGGTCGGCGTGATGGTTCCGCACTTCTGCTACCATCCGAAACTCAAGCCGGATGCGAACTGTCGCATGTGCCTGGTCGAAGTCGAAAAGATGCCGAAACTCCAGACCTCATGCAGCACCGTGGCGACCGAGGGCATGGCTGTTCGGACCGCCACGACGGTCGTGCACGACGCGCACAAGTCGGTGCTCGAATTTATCCTGGCCAATCACCCGTTGGATTGCCCGGTCTGCGATCAGGGCGGGAAGTGCGACCTCCAGGACTTTTCTCATGAATACACCGCGACCGCCAGCCGGTTTGCCGAAACCAAGCGCATTTTCCAGAAGGAATATTTCAGCCCCCTTATCGAAACGCAGATGAACCGTTGCGTGCAATGTTTGCGTTGTGTCCGCTACTGCGATGAGGTGATGGACGTCAAGGCCCTTGCCCCGGTCGGACGAGGCACGATGACCGAGATCAAGCACTTCGGCGCCCATCCCTTGGACTGCGAATTCTGCGGCGGCTGCGTGCAGATTTGCCCGGTCGGCGCCATCACCAGCCGGCTCTCGATGTACGAATACCGTCCCTGGATGCTCAAACGCGCCGACACAGTCTGCAACTTTTGCGGCGACGGTTGCCAGATCACGGTCCAAACCAAGGACCAGGAGTTGATCGAGGTCAACAGCGCCCAGGGTGCCGGTCGAAACAACGGCGACCTGTGTGCGCGCGGATTTTTTGGATTTCACGCAACAAGTCATCCCAGCCGAGTGACCCATCCGTTGATCAGACGGAACGGCGCGCTGGTCGAAGCCACGTGGGAAGAAGCGTTGGAATTTGTGGCCGAACAGACCAAGCGGCTCAAGTTAGCGCATGGCCCGCACGCCTTCGGCGGACTGATTTCCGGCCGCTGTACCAACGAAGAACTCTATCTGTTCCAGAAATTCATGCGCCTCACGATCGGGACCAATAACCTCGATAGCAGCGCGCGGTACGGTCATGTCAACGGGGTGCGGGCCATGCGATTGGTGCAAGGCACGCATCGCTGGACCGTGACGTTTGAGGACATCACGCAAGCTGACGTGCTCCTCCTGGTCGGCACCAATATCACCGAAGCCAATCCGATTACCGGCCTTAAAGTAAAAGAAGCCGTCAAGAAACATGAAGCGACATTGTTGACGATCGAGGCGATCCAGCCTGCGATCGGCACGATCAGCAACATTACCAATCTGTCGCAGCAACATTTCTGTGTGGCACCGTCCCAGTTCCACGCAGCCGTCCTGGGCCTGCTGAAGGCTGTGATTGAGGAAAACCATATCGACAGTACAATCCGGCAACGGGCGTCAGACTATGTCTCGGCTGTCTCTCAAGCGGTCCAGCAACTGGCCTGGGACAATCTGGCTCTGAGCACAGGGATATCGCGTGAATCGTTCGCTCACATGGCCGCTTCCCTGGCGGGAGGACGCCGCGTCGTGGTTCTTGCCGGCCAGACCCTGTTACGCAGCCAAGGCGGCTATGGCATCTGTCTCAATCTCCTCGATCTGCTTCTCTTGTCCGGAAAGTTGACCGCACAGGGCTGCGGCTTTGCCCCCTTGGCGGAAGAGAATAACGATCAAGGAACGGTTGAAATGGGGGCGGTCGCGGAACTGCTGCCGGGGGCGGTCGACCTCACCGATCAGGACGCGCGCGCCCAGATGACTCGAGCCTGGAAAGAGGAGCTCCCTCTGGCGGCAGGAGCCACGCTCATCGAGATGATCGACCGGGCGCAAGCCGGGACCATCAAGAGCCTCTTCGTCATCGGAGAAAATCCTGTCGGGAGCCTTCCGCCCCAGACCAGAGTCAAAGAGGCCCTGGGCAAACTCGAACTCCTTGTCTGCCAGGAACTGTTTCTCACGGAAACGGCTGCGCTTGCCCATGTGGTACTCCCAGCAGCCTCCGCTATGGAAAAAGCCGGGACCTTCACCAATACCGAAGGCCATGTCCAGGTCGTTCGGCCCGCGATCGATCCGGTGGGGGACAGCCGCCCCGACTGGGAAATCCTGTCGGCCCTCTCGGTCTTCATCGGGGCGCCGTTGGAATACGGCGACGCCAAGGAAATCCTCAAAGAGATCCGGGCGGTGATTCCCGGTTACGGATCGCTCGGCCCATCGCCGATCCCTCCCGCAGTGGATCATGCCGCCGTCAACCGATACGTGACCGAGGGATACCGCCACGGCTTTGCGACTCGGTATACTCTTCCCGCGCACGCCGTGCGTCCGGAGGGAACGGTTCAGCTTGGGTTGGTCCAGAGCCTGTTCCATTCAGGGAAGCTGTCGACCCATTCGAAGGGACTGCTGCAGATCGAACCGAGCGGGTTCTTGCAGATGAATCCCGTGGATGCCGCCCGATGTGCCATAGGCACAGGTGATCGAGCTCGCCTCTCGAACAGCCGTGGCGAATTCACGACCACGGTGAAAGTGTTCGATCGTGTACCCGAGGGATTGGCCTGGCTCCCCGATCACTTCGCGCAGAATGCCCTGCGACTCTTTGACTGTGTCATCGATCCGGACACGAAAGTCCCATCCTGTCGGACGGCGTCCGTGTCGGTGATGAAAACGACGTGAGCGGACGAGAACCAATGGGTTTTTTCACTTGTCATCCGGGAGTGCTGTCGTGACTGAACTAAGCTTGCGACTTGTAGTTTCGCTCGCCCAGATACTGGCGGAGATGGGTATCGTGATCGTCACGATCGCGACCATGACCTATTTCGAGCGGAAGGTGCTCGGCTGGATGCAGGATCGCATGGGCCCGATGGAAGTCGGTCCCTATGGAATTCTCCAACCGGTAGCCGACGGCATCAAACTGTTCTTCAAAGAGGACATCACACCGGCCGGCGCGAACAAGGCCATGTTCGCCCTGGCGCCGATGTTGACCATGGTCGTCTCCATGATCGGATTCGCCGTCATCCCCTTCGGCCCGAAAATATCCATAGACATCTTTGGAATCACGGTCAATCCATTCGTCGTCGCCGACATCAATATCGGGATCTTGTACATCCTGGCGATTGCCTCGATCGGCGCTTACGGCATTATACTGGGAGGCTGGTCATCCAACAGCAAGTACTCACTGCTGGGAGGCTTGCGCGCCGCGGCCCAGGTCATCAGTTACGAGTTGAACGTCGGGCTGGCCATCGTCGGCGTGCTGCTGTTGGCAGGGTCTCTGAGCCTTGTGGAAATCACAGAAGCCCAGGAAGGCGGCTTCTGGCATTGGTTCATCTGGGGAGCACGCCCGGACGGATTCTTTCCTATCCATACTCAAATCTTTGCTTTTGTCGTCTTCATCATTTCTGCCGTGGCCGAGACCAATCGTATCCCCTTCGATCTGCCGGAAGCAGAAAGCGAACTGGTGGCTGGATTCTTTACGGAATATAGCGGCATGCGGTTTGCCTTCTTCGTCAGCGCGGAATACGCCAGCATGACCCTCGTGTCCTGCGTCGCCGCCTCGCTGTTCCTGGGCGGCTGGAACGCCCCTTATCCTGGTACGATCTTCGAGTTTATCGGCCTTGAACAGCTGGCCTGGGTGGAACACATCGCCTGGTTTGCGGCTAAAGTCTATTTCTTCCTCTTCATGTTCATCTGGATACGCGCGACGTTGCCCCGGCTGCGCTACGATCAATTGATGCGGTTCGGCTGGAAGGTCATGCTGCCGATCGCGCTGGCCAACATCGTCATCACGGCCATCACCGTGTATTTCTTTCCGCGTTGAAGCAAAAAGTTGTCAGCCATCAGCTGTCAGCTTTGGATGTGAATATCGGTGAAGCTGACTGCTGAAAGCTGGTTGATGAGGGCTTGTCAAGAATGACTTTCAAGACTTGGATCAAGACCATCACTTTCTATGAAATCCTCGTTGGGATGAAAGCGACGATCTCGCATATGATCCATTATCGGCCAATCACCATGCAATACCCGCACGAAAAGCGGACGCTGCCGGATAATTATCGCGGGATGCTGGCCTTGTTGCGGTACGACGACGGGACGGAAAAGTGTGTCGGCTGCGATCTGTGCGAAGCCGCCTGCCCGTCACGGGTGATTCGCGTGGTCAGCGCGGAAGTGCCGGGCGAGCCGACGAAGCGATACTCGAAAGAATATTACATGGACATGACCCGCTGCCTGTTTTGCGGGATGTGCGTCGATGCCTGTCCGGTGGATGCCCTAGGCATGACGCGTGAATACGAGTGGGCTGTGTACGACAAGCGGCAACTGCACCTCAACAAGGAACAGTTGCTCGCCATCGGCGACCGGTCGTTCCCAGTTCGTGAGAAGCAGTTGGAACTCCAACATCCGAATGTGGCGTTCTTCAACGTCGCGTTCAAGCACCTGCCGCAAAAACCCGGCTGAATCGCCTGCGCAAAGTCGGCGGGACGGGCTGGAATAGCGAGAAAAGTGAGATCGGCGGGACAGACGAGGGTTGATCTGGTTCATCTGGGCTATCTGGTTCAACTAAACAAACGAGACAGACCAGATAAACAAGAGATACCAGTCAATTCTCGCGCTTTACGCACGACGGTTTGTGGGGCCGGCAGGCTTTGAGTCATCCTAACTAGGAGCCTGTCTGACATTGCCTTCGTGACGAGGCGAAGGAGGTGCGGCCAGATGAGCGGCGCAAGGCCAGGAAAAACCGGAGGTGTATTCGCTGGAATACATTGAGAATTTTTTCCGGCCAAGCACGACGCAGATGGTCGCGGATCGTTCGCCGCAGTAGAACGGTCAATGTCGGACAGGCTCCTAGGGCACAGAGGAAGACGTGTGATGGAACAGGTGTTCTTTTTCTATTTTGCATTGGTGATCGCCGCCGCATCGGTGCTCGTCGTCGCGGTGCGCAATCCCATCTACAGTGCGTTGGCGCTGCTGATCATGTTTTTTCACGTGGCGGGGCTCTACGTCACACTCCACGCGGAGTTCCTCGCAGCCGTTCAAATCATCGTCTATGCCGGCGCCATTTTGGTCCTGTACCTCTTCGTCGTGATGTTGCTGAACCTGAAACAGGATGTCCGCTACCATCGGCAATGGCCCATGGCTGCCGCAGTGGGACTGACGCTGATCATCGAAGCTGTCATCCTCACGGCGATGAAAGGCTGGACAACCCCGGTCGTGGCAACCGGCACAGAAATCACCGTCGGAGGAACCGTCAATACCGAAGCCATCGGCGACGTACTCTATTCCACCTATTTGTTTCCCTTCGAGGTGGCGTCCTTGATTCTGCTCGTGGCGATGATCGGTGCGATCATGCTCGCGAAAAAAGACATCGGCGGCGAAGCGCCGCAATTATAAATTGTGAATGATGAATTGTGAATTTTCTACTGATCATGACCCTCATTCCATATTTAACATGTAACATTCATTATTCTAACGCACGATGATTCCCCTGTCGTATTACCTGATCCTCAGCGGCATCGTGTTCCTGACTGGAGTCATCGGAGTCCTCCTTCGTCGGAACATCATCATCATCTTGCTGTCGGTCGAATTGATGTTGAATGCGACGAATATCAACTTCGTCGCCTTTTCGCAGTACTTCCACAATGTCGCAGGGCAAGTCTTCGTCTTCTTTGCCCTCACGGTCGCCGCGGCAGAGGTCGCGGTCGGGTTGGCCATTATCATTGCCTTATATCGGGCCAAGTCCACGATCAACATCGATGAATTTCAGTTGCTGAAATGGTAGTGGAGAGGAAGTCAACGGTGACTGGTCAACAGTCACTGGTGAGGGAATATGGCTCCAGCCTGCTTTTTCTCCGTGACCCATTGACCAATAACCAATGACTATTGATCGCCTATGACCTACGAATTCATTCCGCTCCTTCCATTGGTCTCCTTCCTGATTCTCGGGATCTTTGGACATTGGATCAAGGACAAGGCCCATCTCGTCGCCGTACCAGCGGTAGTCGTGTCGTGGCTGCTCTCGCTCTTGGTCTTCTTCGACGTGGCAGGCGGCCACCAGACGACCTTCCCTCTCTACACCTGGCTGACCTCGGGCATGCTCGATATTCACATCGGCTTCTCCATCGACCGACTCACCGCCGTCATGCTGCTTCTCGTCACGACCGTGAGTTCACTCGTCCACATCTATACCATCGGATACATGCACGGAGATCCGGGCTACGCCCGCTTCTTCAGTTACATCGCGCTCTTCACTTTCTCGATGCTGATGTTGGTCATGGCGGACAACCTGCTTCAACTCTTCATTTTCTGGGAAGCAGTCGGTCTCTGTTCCTATTTGCTCATCGGCCACTGGTACGATCGTCCGGCTGCCTGCTCCGCCGCCACAAAGGCCTTCATCGTCAACCGAGTCGGCGACTTCGGCTTTATGCTCGGCCTCCTGCTGGTCTGGTCCAGCTTCGGATCACTCGACTATCACGAAATGTTTGCCCGCGCGCACGAGTCCGCAGGCGACGTCATCAATGTCCTCAGGCCGTTTGGAGGAACCTGGGACGTCTCCCTGCTCACACTCATCTGCGTCCTATTGTTCACCGGAGCAGTCGGCAAATCGGCCCAAGTGCCGCTCCACGTCTGGCTGCCGGATGCTATGGAAGGCCCCACCCCCATCTCGGCGCTCATTCATGCTGCGACGATGGTCACGGCAGGTGTGTTCATGGTGGCGCGATTGGCTCCGATGTATAACCTGTCTCCCGCCGCCATGGCAGTCGTAGCGATCACCGGCGGAGTGACGATGGTCGTTGGGGCAACCATCGCCTTGACCCAGACCGACATCAAGCGTGTCGTAGCCTACTCGACGGTCAGCCAGCTCGGCTACATGATCATGGCCTGTGGTCTCGGCGCCTATGCCGCCGGCATGTACCATCTCCTGACCCACGGCGCATTCAAAGCCCTCCTGTTTCTCGGTTGCGGGTCCGTCATCATCGCTCTGCATCACGAACAGGATATGCGGCGCATGGGCGGGTTGAAAGACAAATTGCCGGTCACTTATTGGACGTTCGTCGTGGGCTCGCTTGCGCTAGCAGGCTTTCCCCTGACGTCAGGATTCTTTAGCAAGGACCACCTGCTCGTCTCGGCTTGGTCGACCGGACTCCTCGGTCAGTTCCTGACCGTGCTCGGCCTCGTGACGGCGTTGATGACGGCCTTCTACAGCTTCCGGCTGGTCTTCGTCACGTTTTGGGGCCCCTCGCATGTCGATCCTCATCATGCAGACCACGTACACGAACCGTCGAACACCATGACCCTGCCGTTGATAATCCTGGCAGTGCTTAGCATCGTCACAGGCTATCTGGGCATTCCGGAGTTTCTTGGACCGATGTTCGAGACAGACGCAGGCGGCGCGACTCACGAGGGAGGAGCCGCCATAGGCATCATGGTAGTGGCCACGGGCATGGGATTACTCGGGATCGCCGTCGCCTATTATGTCTATGTGCTCAACCCGGCGCTGCCGGATCGATTCGCGCGACGGTGGCAGTCTTTGTATCAGGCCTCGTTGAATAAATGGTATGTCGACGAGGCCTACGATCGAACGATCGTCCGCCCCACCTTTTCTGCCGCAACCGAACTGTGGAAGCGCGTGGATGTGAACGTAATCGACGGCGCGGTGAATGGCGTGGCGCGCGCAATCGCCTGGGGAGGGTGGCTTTTGAGGCTCATGCAAAGCGGGCAGGCGCAACATTATGCGCTTGGTATGGCGCTTGGGGCTGTGGTCTTTTTCACAATTTTCTTATTCTTTTAAGAGGTGTCAATGGTCAGCGGTCACTGGTCAATGGGAACAATAA
>DASVEA010000070.1:0-13311 GCA_036380815.1 Nitrospiraceae bacterium | reverse complement strand
CGTACAACATACAGTGAACCCCTGTGGTATCCCTTGCTCCCTGCATCGACGCCGGAAGCAGATCCCCTTCCCACTGAATGGAAGGATGACGCCCGGATGACAAAGCAGTGGCCCGCCAAGTACAGGGAACACCCGCCGCATCCAGTTCCGCCAAGAGCCATGTTACCGTCGGCCAGTCCGGCATCTCACTTTGAAACGTCCATTGAGCCACCTGCTCCAGCGACAAGGGTTCAAGGCTCGGCGCCGCCACTTCCTCCAGCAGCACTTCCTCGCACACCACATAGAGTTCGCCCTGCGGATCGAACCAGAAGCGGAGTTTCCCGTCGGTCAACTCCGCTTGGATAACCCCCAGCGTGGAGCAATCGGCCCCTTCCTGTTCAAACATCGAGAAATCCGTCACGCCGATCATCGTGAGTTTCGCGACGCGAGCCATCTGGCGAATACGATAGCGAATCACGACCGTGACCGTGGTCCCCGCCAGCACCTCGCGGCCTGACGCTTCGTCCAACAGCCGTCGCTTCGCCACCTGCACATCCGTCACATAGCCGCCGCGAAACCCGCCGGTATAGCCCAGCAGCCATCGGAGATCCTCCACGTTCTTGATCGGAGTCTTCATGTGACGAATTGTAGCGCAGCAGGAGCCGAACAGCCAGCGGAGAGACGGAAGACTCTACTACAATAAGACCGAGACACCAATCGTTTCTGTAGCTCCCACCCAAATTTTCAATGGATCGCTCAGCTCGCCCCTTTCGCATGAGACAGTCCTTGCTGTCAAAACTGCGACCGTGTATGTTCCCAGTAGCAGGATGCTGAAAAAGTCTACCAGCGGCGTTCTCGCATCGCTCAGAAGCTCAACGTACCGAAGCGTACGTCTCGCCTCTTCGCTCGCTGCGGCCTTGCTTGGGGCAAGGCGCGTCTCGGCGCGCCAGGGTTGGGCGGGTGAGAAGTCTGGCCTTTTTGAGCATCCTGCATGGCGTACTTTTGTTATCCCAGACGCGCGACCAGTGAAACTCCGGCGTCCCCACAGAGTTTTCTCGCAAACTGCTAGAGGTACTACCGGACATGAATAGTTATCATTCATTGTCATCGCACGAGGTCTTCTGATGCGCGCAGTCTGTCTAAAACACGTTTCCTTTGAAGGGCCCGGAGCTTTCGCGACGGCACTGACTGAGCGCGGCGTGAGCCTGGAACGCTATCTTGTCCCACAAGACGGGCTGCCGGAGGATGCGGGCGATCTGTTGATCGTGATGGGTGGGCCGATGTCGGTGAATGATCCTGATCCCTGGATTGCCGAGGAAACGGAATTTATTCGATCCGTGATCCTGGCTGGCAAGCCCGTCATTGGTGTGTGTCTTGGCAGTCAGTTCATGGCGAAATCGTTGGGTGCCACCGTACGTCCTGGCAAGGAGCTGGAAATCGGCATGACACCGGTCAGGCTGACGGCTGAGGCGAAACATGACCCGGTTTTCAGTACGCTGCCGGAGTCATTCGAAGTCTTCGAGTGGCATGGCGAAGTGTTCGATCTTCCCAAAGACTGTGTGCCCTTGGCTGGTTCCGACATCGCCCCCCTACAAGCCTTTCGCTATGCCGCTCGTGCCTACGGGCTTCTGTTTCATTTGGAGATGGAAGAGAACGGAATCGAATCGTTGTGCCTAGAATGTGCGCCGGATCTCACGAAAGCACGCTTGGCCGCGCACCACGTGAAAGCGGCAACCCTCCCCCATCTACCGGAACTCCATCAGATCGCCGATCGGCTCATTGGCCACCTTCTCGCTCCACAGCGTTGATTGCCAGCTCATTCCTGCTGTACTCTTACCATTCTTCATCGCAGGATGGTCAAAACAGCCGTCCAGCGAGGCCGCAGCGAGTGAAGGACCGAGGCGTACCCTCTGGGGTACGTCGAGGGTCTGAACGATGCGAGAACGACGCTGGCGGTTGTTTTCAACATCCTGCTGGAAAGGAGCCTGTTCGCATGTCTGGTTTCCCTATCGAGGTTGCCACCCGAATCAAGACACTGCCTCCCTATCTGTTCGCCGCCATCGATAAGATGAAGCAGGCCGCGATTGCCAAAGGCGTCGACATCATCAATCTTGGCATCGGCGACCCCGATTTGCCGACGCCCGTACCGATCGTCGAAAGCCTCGGCAAGGCTGCCAAAGACCCGAAGCACCATCAGTATCCATCGTATGAGGGGATGCTGTCGTTCCGCAAAGCGGTGGCCGACTGGTACGCACGTCGCTTTCATGTCACGCTCGACCCGGCGCACGAAGTTCTTACGCTGATCGGCTCGAAGGAAGGTATCGGGCATATTCCACTTGCATTCGTCGATCCGGGGGATATCGTGCTCGTCCCGAGCCCCGGCTATCCGGTCTATCCCGTCGGAACCAGCTTCGCCGGGGGCGTCTCGCACTTCATGCCACTCACGAAGCGGAACGGGTTTATTCCAGATCTGAATACCATCCCAAAAGACGTGGCAAAAAAAGCGAAGCTGATGTTCCTGAATTCGCCGAATAATCCAACGTCGGTCATCATGAGCAAGGACTACTTTAAGCGAGTGGTGGACTTTGCCCAGGAGAACCAGGTCATCGTCTGCCACGACGCAGCCTATTCGGAGATTTTTTACGACGGCAAGGCCCCTGCGAGCTTCATGGAGGTCGATGGCGCGAAGGACGTGGGAATCGAGTTCCACTCGCTGTCGAAAACGTACAACATGACCGGCTGGCGCATCGGGTTTGCCGTCGGGCACAAGCAGGTCTTGGCTGGACTCGGCAAGGTGAAGAGTAATCTCGACTCCGGCTGTTTCCAGGCCATTCAGGAAGCCGGGATTACCGCACTCAACCTAGATGACTCGGTGACGGATGGTCTGAGGAAAACTTATCAGGAACGGCGTGACACCCTCGTCCCAGGCCTCAAACAGCTCGGGCTTGAGGTCGATCCGCCTCCGGCTGCGTTCTACGTCTGGGTTACGGTGCCGAAGGGGTACACCTCTACGTCCTTCACAGCTCACTTGCTGGAGAAAGCCGGAATCGTGACGACACCGGGCAACGGATTCGGCGCACCGGGCGAAGGGTATATCAGGATGACCGTGTGTACGTCGAAAGAGCGATTGGCTGAGGCGGTGGAGCGAATCAAACGCGCGGGGTTTTAGCGCGAATGTTGAATGATGAATTTTGAATTATTTTGTGACCTATCCAATTCAAAATTCACCATTCAAAATTCAAAATTGGCGAGCACTATGAGCCGTGAGACAGTCTTCATCGGGTTTGGTTCGAACGTCGGCGATCGAGTCGATTTCTGCGACCGTGCGGTGACGTTGCTTAGCCTGCTGCCACACTCGCAAGTCGTGGGGGTATCGCTGCTCTATGAAACCGCGCCCGTGAACGATCAGGGCAGACCGGGTGGCGGCTGGTTCTTGAACGGCGTCGTGCAGCTTGAGACGGATATCACGCCGAAAAGTCTCTTGGATATACTCCGCGAGATCGAACGCTCGCTCGGCCGGAATGAGGAGAACCGATCGGGCCCCAGGACCATCGATCTGGACATCTTGTTCTACGGCCAACGGATCATCAACGAACCAGATCTCGTGGTGCCGCATCCTCGAATGCACCAACGCCGGTTCGTCCTCATGCCGTTGAGCGAACTCGATCCGCTGTTCCTGCACCCATCACTCCAGCGCACGATCAGCCAGTTGCTCGCCGAGGCCGGGAAGCAGACTGAGGTCCGCCTCCTGTTTCCCCAGCCCTCGACCCGCTATGGCTCACGCCCTGCTTGCAGCCCTCCCCCAGGCTCATGAAAATTATCCGCTCTCCACGATCCATGGCTGCATGGAGCGAACGATTACGCCGGAAAGGTGTAACCATCGGATTCGTTCCCACGATGGGTGCCCTGCATGACGGCCATCGCTCCCTCATTCGAGCCGCACGATTACGATGTGATGCGCTCATCGTGAGTGTCTTCGTGAACCCGACACAGTTCAGCCCGACCGAAGACTTATCCACGTATCCTCGCCCAATTGCCCGTGATCGTGCACTGTGCCTCGAGGAAGGGGTGGATGTCTGTTTTGAACCCACGGCCCGTAACATGTATCCCGAGAGCTTCCAAGCGACCGTGACGGTGCCGGCGCTCGCGCGCCGCTGGGAAGGCGAGGCCCGACCTCATCACTTCGCCGGCGTTGCCACAGTGGTGACGAAACTCTTCGGGATGGTGCAACCCCATCTCGCCTTGTTCGGCCAGAAAGATTACCAACAGGCGGCGTTGGTTCGGCAACTTGTGAACGATCTCAATCTCGGCGTGGCGATTCTGGTGCGCCCGACAGTCAGAGAGCGGGATGGGCTGGCCATGAGTTCGCGCAACGTCTATCTCAGCCCCGACGAACGTCTGATTGCGCCCTTGCTCTTTCAGGCGCTCAGAGTCGGTAGACAGATGATCGTGAGTGGAATGAATGACGTGGCTGCGATCGAGCGGATCATGCGGCAGACCATCGAGCAGGCCCCCACCATTCATGTCGAGTACCTGGTTGTCTGCGATCCGGACAGTCTGGAGCCTCTGTCCGTCGTCGCGGCTCGTGCGGTACTCTTGGGCGCAGTCCGGATCGGGTCGATCCGCTTGATCGATAATCTGCTGGTGAAAATGCCGGTTAGAAAGAGTCGCGCTAGCCTGCAATATTCATGACGGTTCGTCGCGAAATCGTTGAGCCGCGTCGCGAGACCGGCGCGCGGAGTTCTGAGGATCAGATACGTACTCGTGCAGTACGGTGAGGGTCCGAGGAGCGATCCCGCCGACCGTTAGGTGCGTCGTCACCGCGCTTGCGAGGTCGAGCGCCCTTTGTATGATCCTGGCGCGAAAAAAGAATACCGCAATGAGTTCTGATTTTCGTCTCGGCGATTGCAGCAGAAGTGTTCATGAATAATGCGGGCTAGGCGTTGAGCATGGGATCAAGGCCTTGGCTCACTATGAGCCCGAGGACGATTTGACCTAGACGGCGGTAATGTTCCGGTGGAACCTCCAAAAAGCGGATACCCATCGATGACGGCCGAACGGAACAGACCATCGCCGTCTCAATACGGATCGTTTCCTCCTCCACCGTTGGCTTCAGGACCAATTCGACAAAGGCCCCCTTCAAGAACCCCGTCGTCTGCAGGGCGCAGCCATCCATCGAAATATCAGTGATTTGGTTGGTCAGTGGCAGTTGCTTGTGGTCGAAGACCTGGGCCTCGATGGAGGCCCTAAGGCGTGTGTACTGACGCCGATCAAAGGCCTGCGTGTTGTGACGCGCACCGGAATAGAACGCACGAAAGCGATTCGTGCACAGCTGGCATCGAAACGGAAACAGATTGACGCGGCTCAACAGGCGCTCGACCCTACCCTCCTGGTTGGTCGCGCGGACGAACGGAGTCCCACAAATTGGACAATGCAAGTCTCTCATGAACCCGAACGGACCTCGCGCTGGACCGGCCCCTGCTCCGCCACAATCGGATCGATGAGCGCCGGCGAATACGTGGCCGGCTTCACCCATTTCCCATCTTCGCGCTTATAGCCACCAACCTTGCTCATGTTGGACCGATGGACTTCTCGAAAGACCGGATCCATGTCGATGCCATAGGACACCGCCGTGCCGTAGACAACGTAGAGGAGGTCGGCCATCTCCTTGGCAATGGATGAAAGATCTTCTGCCGCGAGGGCCTCTTTCAACTCATCGAATTCTTCCTGAATGAGTTTTATGCGTAGCTCACGCGTCCGCCCGTCGATGACCGTCGGGACTGGATTGGCGACGATATCGAAAGTCCGGTGGAAGGCTGCTACCATCGCCTGCTCGTCGGCCATCAGGGACTCCTTATTCACTGTCATAGGGTAACGCCTTGCGAGAAACGAGTTCCAAGGGATCCAGCATGGGGATCTCTTTATCCGACGAAACCCCGAGCTCCTTGAACCGACGGGCCGCCGGCAAGATTCGCGTTTCGAGCGACCCGATCGCCTTGTTGTAGGCCACGACGCTCTTCCCAAGCGCCTGCCCGACGTCGTTCAAATGCTCTGTCAACACGGCCATCCGTTCGTAGAGTTCCTTCCCCAGCCGCCCAGCTTCCTCGGCATGCTCCGTCAATTGCTCCTGCCGCCACCCGTAGGCGACCGCCCGTAAGAGCGCCATGAGCGTCGTAGGGGTGGCAAGGACCACACTTCGAAGAAACCCATCCTCAATAAGTCGAGGATCATGCTCCAGCGCAGCGCCAAGAAACTGTTCTCCCGGCAAGAACAGCACGACAAACTCCGGCGCCTGCGCGAATTGATTCCAATAGGCTTTCAGACTCAACTCGTCCATGCGCGACCGCACTTGTGCGGCATGACGACGCATCCCTTCGAGACGCTGTTCCTCGGTCGAGGCTTCATGCGCATCCAGGTAACCTGCCAGAACGGTCTTGGCATCCACGATGATCTGCCGCCCACCCGGCAACTGGACCACCATGTCGGGGCGGAGCCGCCCGCCGTCGACCGTGATGGACTCCTGCTCGAAAAAATCGCAATGCGCCACCATGCCGGCCAACTCGGCCACGCGCTTGAGCGTGATCTCTCCCCATTGGCCGCGGATGGCCGGCGCGCGCAATGCCTTTACCAGGTTGCCGGTCTCCGACTGCAGCCGCTGCTGCGACTCGGTCAGGAGCTTGAGATGCTGATCGAGGCCTCCATAGGCCGCTTGCCGCGATTGCTCCAGCTGCCGGAGTTGGTCGTCGTATCGATGCAGCGAGTCTTGGAGGGGCTTGACCAGACTATCGATCGCTTGTTGCCGCTGGGCGAGGTCGCCCTTGGCTTCGGATTGGAGCGTTTCGAATGAGCTGCGCGCCAGATTCAGAAAGGCTTCGTTGTTCTGTTTGAGGGCTTCGCCGGAGAGAGCTTGGAAGGTCTCGGCCAGTTCCTGTCTGGCCTGGCCGAGCAGAGATTTTTGTTCGTTGAGATGGAGCGCGGCCTCACCGGCCCTGGTCTCCGCCACCGCACGGGCCTGGGAGGCCTCCGAAAGATCCTGCCTGATCCGATCGAGATCGAGACGATCTTGCTCAGCTTGGCGACGTAGTTCGTCTGCCAGCGACTCTGCGCGCTGCGCCCGTTCGCCGGTAGCCAGCAGTTGTGCCTGCACGTTCGAGCGTACGCGGGATGCAATCCAGAACCCGACGATCAGCGCGCCGAGGAGACCTCCGACGAGAACCCCCGCACCAAAGACCGTGCCATCAATCATGGGTGATCGTCCACATCATGCCGTCGACCCGTATCCAACCAGGTTATTGGGTGTTGCAATGAGGAAAGAATAATTTTGAAGAATACGTAAACTCCTGTAAAAGATCAAGACCACAATATGGCTAGAGCCGTTCAGCCTTACAACATCGCCTCATGATTTGCTGGATGGCTCCGATCTCGCCAACAAGCCTCCTTCCTGCTCTTGAACGATGATCTCTCCTCGCTCCGCATCCAAGCTGATTCGATCGCCTTCCTTGAGCCTGGTGGTAATGCCTGGCACGTTCGCGACTGCCGGCAATCCGTACTCGCGAGCGATGATTGCCCCGTGTGACAGCGTCCCGCCCATTTCGGCGACCAGCCCAGCCGCCACGCCAAACAACGGTGCCATGCCGGGGTCGATGACCGAGACCACAAGAATGTCGCCACGGCAGACTCGGCTCCAATCCTCCATCGATCGGACAAAGCGAACCGGTCCCACGACCTGCCCCGCACTGATGGGAATACCGTGAAAGATCCCCTCCGAAGCCACAGGGGAGAGTACGTCCGAGCTGCGGGCCACATCATTCCAATCCCGGATCGTGTCTGGAACGCAGATCGTGGCGTAACGGTCTCGCTCGGCCTTGCGAGCCTGAATTACCCCTCGCCAATCACTCGATCCTCCGGCTAACAAGTCTGCACGTTCTTCGATCTTGAAGTAGAAAATATCTTCCCGCGACGAGAGTCGTCCCCGTTCGACCAGCCATTCGCCGAGACGAAGCAGGAGACTACGTCCCGCTGCCGAGTAATACATCAGATGATGTCGGTTCGCCTCCCGCAGGGCGAAGAACCGGCAAAGTCGTCGATACCACCAAGAAAAGATGGTCCACCGATGGAAGCACCATCCGAACCTGGCGCGAATCTCTGCAAGCGCCCGTTCCCGTACTATTGTTTGGCGCTGAAGAATGTCCGCCGGGGTGGTACTGGTTGGAGCCAGAATCTGTGTTCGCAATACTGCCAGTAACAACTCCGGTCGATCCGCGAACCGAGGCGACATGACATCCGACTCACCGACTCCGCGATGGCCATAGTCGTCGAGATACCGGTTAAAGGCACGGAGAATGTCAGTTCCCTCGAGCTTGCGACGAACCTCAACTGGGTCCCACCCCTCTGCGGTGAACCACGCAGTCGCTTTGGGGTCGCGTCGAACCATGTCTGCTACTTCCGCCAAACGGACAATCTGTTGTGCGCTGATCGCCGCCGCCTGACCCTGCAGCGACCCGTTCAGCAATGCTCTCCAGTCTTCGCCTAACCAGCGAGGCAGCACGCCGCCCAACGCCTGCAAACACTGCGACACGCCTCCCGCAATGCCAAACGTCAGTTCGTGTCCATCAAGCCATTGCCCGATGGCATCGAGGCGCAGGACGATGTCTTCGCCGGAGATAGTCCGAAGCCGATCGGCGCGATGTTCGGATGCCATGGCTTTCATGGCTTCGAACCAGGCCGGCCCATGGCGCACCGCCTTTCTCATTTCGGCAATCATCACGACGCCGGCACGGACGAACGCGAACCACCCGAGCGGGTGGGCTTCCGGCACCCTGGCAAGGATTTCCCCTCCCATCTGCTCCGCCAACAAGGAGGGATCTCCCCGCAGTTGTGTGATGAGGGAATGAAACAGCGTCATATTAATGTAGGGACGTCCCTGGAACGTGCGAACCGATGAGATCCCTTCGGGTATTCGGCACCCTAGACGCCGATAGGGTGAAACGATGTGGCGCTCCATGAACAGCTCGAGAAACGACAGTCCAAGCGGGCTCGGCAGTTCCGGCATGGTTTCTTTGAAGTTGGCACGTGACCATTCGCAGTCATCATTGGTCAGCTGCGAGGATCGAGTCAAACCCGAGATGGGGCGCGCTTGGAGCAACCACAGGCCACGATCGTCGTAGAGCCATTCGAGATCCATTGGATGCCCGAATGTCTTTTCAATCTGCTTGGCCGTACGGGCCAGGTCAAACAGTTGGTCGTCCGACAAGGTTGCGCGTCCGACTGCATCATCTGGCAGCGGCACTTCGCAAAGACCTTGGCCGGTCACCCGCAACGCCTGAGTCTGCCCGGTGATCGTCCGTTCACGAATCAGGATGGGCTGACTGTTCTCGTCCATCTCAACCACATACTGGTCCGGCGTTGCGCGCCCATCGACGAGGGCTGCCGCAAGCCCCGCAACCGCATTGATCACCACCTGAGTCGCTCGCCCTGTAAGGGGATGGATGGAATAGACCACACCGGCGACTAGCGCCTCAAGCAATGGCTGGATCACGATTGCCATGGCAGGAGGTGTTCCGTTCAATCCCGACGTCGCATGATAGTTCAGAACCCGCTCATCCCAGATGGACAGCCACAGGTCCTTCACCGCCAAGCCCATCTCCTCCGGCGGGATGCCGAGGCGCGTACGGTAGACTCCGGCAAAGCTCGCATGAGCTCCGTCCTCGTTCGTCGCTGACGACCTCACCGCCCACAGCCCATGCAACGGCAAGTCCAGCCGGCGCACCTGTTCGACGATCTGAGCCGTCAGTTCAGCGATGTCGCGGTTCCGGATGATGGTGCGACAGTGGGAGAGTATCCGTTGCCGTTCGGCCCCGGAGGAATGCAGGGCTGCCTGCCACTGTTCCGCTGGAGAAAAACCAGGCGCGCGAAGCGCGTGCTCATAGGCCTCCGTGGTTACGCAGAATCCGGAGGGAACAGGGAATCCTCCTGCGAGCAGACGCGCTAAGCCTGCGGCTTTCCCCCCAACAAGAGATGGTTGAGTGCAGGCGGCCAAGGGAAGAAAGAGAGGACGATCCATTGAAATGGATACTACCTAGAGCACGAGGAGGAGGTAAAGGTCATTCACGTTCGTGCCGGTGGGACCGGTGATGATGAGCTGTTGGAGTCTCTTCAATGCGGGGTAGGTGTTGTGGCGCTTCAACGCGCCATCGAGATCCACCGAGAGGCGCTGCGCGCGCGCCACGGTATTGCCATCGATAACGGCACCAGCCGCATCAGTCGGCCCGTCGGTGCCATCGGTGCCGATCGCCACCACCCACACCTTGTCCAGACCGGCGATTTTCAGAGCGGCGGCTGCGGCAAATTCTTGCGCCCTCCCACCTGTTCCCTTTCCGGTGACAGTCACAGTGGTTTCCCCACCGGCCACCACACAACAGGGCCTCTGCAACGGTTTGCCCTCACGCACAATATTCCTCGCCAGGACACCAAATCGCTTCCCTGCCTCACGAGCCTCTCCGGTTAAGGCCGGCGTGTGGACGAGAGTTCGAAGACCAGCCTCTCTGGCTGCGCGGGTCACAGCCATGACGGCCCCTGCGTTGTTCCCGACGATATGATGATGGACTCGACGAAACAGGGGGGAGCCGGGCTTCGGAGTCTCACTCTCGAATCCCTGACATCCACGGTCGAGGTGCTGACGCACTCGCTGAGGGAGCGCCCGCCAGATACGATAACGTTTCAAAATCGCGACAGCGTCTTGATAGGTCGTGGGGTCTGGGGCTGTCGGCCCTGAGGCAATGGCGCTGAGGTCATCACCCAACACATCGGACAGAATCAGCGTCACAACGGTGGCCTCGGTCAACTCGGCGAGTCGTCCGCCTTTGATTTGCGAAAGATGTTTCCGAACGGTATTAATGTCGAGGATACTCGCTCCGCATCGCAAGAGTTCCTGTGTGGTCCGCTGCTTGTCGGCTAACGTAACCCCTGCGACAGGAGCAGGCAGTAAACTGGAAGCACCGCCAGACAGGAGCACGATCAAGAGGTCGCGCCGACCGAGTTCTGCCACCATGGCACAGAGCCTGGCCGCCGCCCGCTGGCCAGGGCGATCGGGAACTGGGTGACCGGCTTCCGCCACGACGATCCGTCTCGTCGGCACAACATGACCGCGCTTTACCACGACGAATCCACCCTGCAACCGAGGTCCCAGCCGCTGTTCTACCGCCCGAGCCATCGAGGCCGTGGCCTTACCGGCCCCGACCACGACCACACGCTCAAAGCGACGCAGATCATACCGACGCCGGCCGATGACCAGCTCCTCGCCGTTTCTTGAGATGGCACGATCGACCGCCGTACGGGCGTCGACCGCAGCCAGTCCTCGAACGATTAATTTCTTCAGAAGTAGCTGGATAGGAGAGGGAGGGATCTGCATCACGCTGGTGACGGACTAGGGAGACTTGTCCTGCTTAAAGCAACGACTAGGACAAGTCTGTCGTGGGACTTTCATCTGATAGGTCCCACGTGGGAGCGCGTCCTTCTTGAATTCAGGATTCAGCATCTTGAGTTCCAGGAAGTAGGTCCCAAATTCTTCGGCAATCGAGGTAAGGGCTCGCTGGGAATCTTTCACATTAACGGTGACCGTTTCAGTTTCCATCGGCAGATACAGGTCTTTTTTGCTCAGACCCAAATACTTCTCCGGCTGCGAATAGATTTCCTTGGCGGCGATGATTCTCGGGACATAGCGCATCGTTTCCCGTGGCCCGTGCATCTTCCAATAGTCGGTAATTTTCTGTTCCTTCATTAACCGACGAACCCGTTCTTCACCGGCATTGTACGAAGCCATGGCCATGAACCAATCATTTTCCTTGAAATCCTTGAGATAGCGCAAATACTTGACCGCTGCTTCCGTCGACATCTCTAGATTGCGACGATCGTCGCGGACTGCGTCGCTCTTGAGACGATAGCGTCGCCCGGTAGAAGGGATGAACTGCCACGGCCCGGACGCTTTCGCCTTTGAATAGGCGGCGGCCACACACTTGCTCTCCACCAACAGCATATACTTGAGGTCGTCCGGCAACCCGGCATCGGCCAGCTGCTTTTCGGCGGGAGGGAAACAGCGTCCGGTTCGTTTGGCGAGGATGATACTTTCGCCCTGATCTTCTAAAAACTGATAGAACTCATACTCGATGCGTTCACGTACCTGCCAGTTATCGAGCGGGACTGGTTGTCCGGCAAAGGTCAGTTTGTCAGGCAGTTTGAACGAACTAAGGAAGTAGCGTTCTCCTTCTCGCTTGATTTCCGGAAGAATGACGAGGCGATCTTCTGGCTCGTTGGGACTCTCAAGGGGATCGAGCAGGATCATCTCTCGCTCTGGTTCTCCATTGGCTCCAGATCGAGGCATACTCTCCTTCGCCTCGGATTGTTCAGGCTGCGGCTGTGCTCCTGTCGCATTTGGAAACATGACCACCACCCACAACCCACTGAGCGCCAGTGTTCGTCGAAGCCACGTCGTCATGCCAATCCTGCCTCCTACATGCGGTGAACGATCCGAAGTCGAGTACGTATGCTAACAGCCTGACAAGGGACCGGCAAGCATGTTCGACTTTCAGATTTCATGCTAGACTTCGCCAAGAATGCGTGCACTGACCGTCCTCAACGATCGCATCACCCACTGCTCCGCCTGTCCACGGCTCGTCACCTATCGCGAAACCATCGCCGCAGAGAAACGAAAGCAGTTTGAGGACTGGACCTATTGGGGACGTCCGGTCCCCGGATTCGGGGATTCGTATGCGCGCCTCTATGTACTCGGCCTCGCACCGGCCGCGCACGGCGGCAACCGAACCGGACGGGTATTTACAGGCGATCGTAGCGGGGACTGGTTATATGACGCCTTACATCGATTCGCTTCGCCAACCAACCCAACTCTCACCACCGGGATGACGGGTTGAAGCTATCGGATTGTTACATTGGCGCCACAGTCCGTTGTGCGCCGCCCGACAACAAACCGGCCCCTGAAGAATTCAAGGCCTGCCGCCCCTATCTGCGGGAAGAACTCCGGTTGTTACAGAAGATCCGGGTGGTTGTGGCACTGGGCAAGATTGCGTTCGATCACTACTTGAAAGTCTGTCGCGATGAGGGATTGCAACTTCCCTCACCGCTCCCGAAATTTTCCCATGGAATCGTACAGGCTCTTCCGTGGGGCATGACACTGATCGGCTCATACCATCCGAGCCAGCAAAATACCTTCACCGGAATACTGACCAGGCCGATGTTTCACCATATCTTTGCAACTGCTCGACAGCGACTGGCCGAACCGGCAGGCACGCGAGCCGGCTAATAGGCATTACTTCTTGG
>DASVEA010000069.1:0-3028 GCA_036380815.1 Nitrospiraceae bacterium | reverse complement strand
TTGCCCTCCTCCATCACCCAGCCTTGCGCCCCTTCTGGGAGCAGGCATTGGGCCGCGAGGTCTTCCTGCACCTGGCCACCATCATGCCTCGTACGTGGATTCTCGATCCTGCGCCAATTCCTCCGTCCGCTACTATTCCGGATTTGACGATCGGCGGACGGGCCGTGATGAACTGGCACGATCTGGCCACGGCAACCCAGAAAGAACGGCACTTCGTGATCAAGCCGTCGGGATTTTCTGAACTCGCCTGGGGCAGCCGAGGTGTATCGGTCGGACACGATATGCCGCAGAGCGAGTGGGCCGGTGCCATCGACAAGGCCCTGGCCGCCTTTCCTCGAACTCCCTATATCCTGCAGGAGTTTCACAAGGGTCGCCTGTTTGAACTCGACTACTTCGATCCGGTGACCGGTGAGATGAACCGGATGTCCGGTCGCGCCAGGCTCTCTCCCTATTATTTCGTGAGTGGCGAAAAGACCGAGCTGGCTGGTATCCTCGCTACCGTCTGCCCGGCAGATAAGAAAGTGATCCACGGGATGAAGGACGCCGTCATGGTGCCGTGCGCTATTGCGCGGAGCGCGAGTTCTGAGTCTTGAGTTCTAAGTTCTGATTCTCAGACTCGGAAGGCGCAATTCAGGATTCAACACTCAGGACTCAGAACTCAGGACTCAGAACTATGTCGTTAACCCTCTATCACGTGGCCTGGTGTCCCGACTGTGAGGAGGTGCGCCAGAAACTGGCGGACCTCCACGTCGAATACGAGCACGTCGTCGTGCCCGACATTCGCCCAATGCGCAAAGTGGTCCACGAAGTCTCAGGCCAGTACTATGTTCCAGTCCTTAAGGATGGGGATATCGTGTTGACGGAAACCGACGATATCCTCAATCATCTGGATAGGACGTACGGTCAGGAACGGGTCGCGGACGGCTAAGCGCGCCAGCAGGCCTGCTGATCAACTCGACCGCAAAGGAGACCGCATGGAAGCATGGAGACGCATACTCGCTGACAG
Organism: Nitrospiraceae bacterium; assembly: GCA_036380815.1. Taxonomy (GTDB): domain Bacteria; phylum Nitrospirota; class Nitrospiria; order Nitrospirales; family Nitrospiraceae; genus Palsa-1315. Next base: position 2,022 of record DASVEA010000069.1, on the reverse strand, counting down.
CATTGTGAATCCAAAAGACTTGGCGGACCGGCTCGGTGTCGACGCGAAGGAAATCGAAGCCATCGTGGGCGACTATCCGATGCGCATTACCCCCACGGTACTGGCGACGATGAAAGAAAAGGGCGACGCCATTTGGAAACAGGTAGTCCCGGACATCGCCGAGTTGGACGACTTCGAAGCGGAAGATGATCCGCTCGAGGAAGACCTCATGAGTCCGGTCCCACATCTTGTCCATCGCTATCCGGACCGCGTCCTATTGATGGTGACGAACCAGTGCCCGATTTACTGTCGGTTTTGCACGAGAAAACGGCTGGTCGGGAAACCAGGATTCCTTAAAAAAGGCGAACTCGACCAAGCCATCGCCTACTTGCGCGAGCATACCGAAGTACGCGACGTCATTCTCTCCGGTGGCGATCCCTTGCTCCTGCCGGATCATGTATTAGAACGGATCCTCAAGGCCCTGCGTACCATCCCTCATCTGGAACTGATTCGCCTCGGCTCCCGGGTGCCCGGCACGTTACCGGAGCGGATCACCCCGGAACTCTGCGCGATCGTGAAGAAGTATCACCCTGTGTATATGAACCTGCATTTCAATCACCCGGACGAGCTGACGTCCGAAGTCAAAACGGCCTGCGGAATGTTGGCCGATGCCGGCGTGCCGCTCGGCGCACAGACCGTGCTGCTCAAAGGCGTCAACGACGATCCTGACATCATGAAACGGTTGATGCATCAGCTCCTACTCGCGCGCATCAAACCCTACTATCTCTACCAGGCGGACCTGACCAAGGGCACGAACCACTTCCGCACCACGGTCGAAACGGGTCTGAACATCATTAAGTCGTTGCAGGGTCACACCAGCGGGATGGCGGTCCCGCACTTCGTGATCGATGCGCCAGGTGGAGGCGGCAAGATTCCCTTGCTCCCCGGCGACTACATGGTGCACATGGATGCCGCGGGTGTCCTCTTGAAGAACTATGAGAACAAAGCATTCCACTATCCGCAACCGCAACAAGGATCTGCACGAGAGCTACCGATGGTCAGCGCAACGCCTGCTCTGGGATCGTGCAGTAATGGAGAGCACGACGACCTGTGAGCACCCGCACCACACAGGGCATTTTGCCCTATCAACAGATTAAGCAGCTGATCGCGAGCCGTGCCATCCACGCCGACGTGCCGATCGAAGACCGGCAAATCCAGCCGGCCAGTCTCGATCTGCGGCTCGGGCGCAAGGCCTATCGGTTGATCAGCAGCTTCCTGCCGGAGTTGTCCGAGATCACGAGCCGACTCAACGTCCTGGACTTCTATCAGTCCGACCTCGTGATGTACGAGATGGACCTGATCGAGGGGGCCATACTCGAAAAAGGCCACGTCTATTTAGTGCCGCTGCTGGAGCACCTGGCGCTACCCAAGACCCTCCGGGCACGAACCAATCCCAAAAGTACGACCGGACGGCTGGACGTCTTTACCCGCGTCGTGACGGACCTCAACACCGGATTCGATGAAATCCGAGCCGGCTATTCCGGGCCCCTCTATCTGGAAATCGTCCCACGCTCGTTCGCGATCAAGGTGAAGACCGGGTACTCCCTCAATCAAATTCGCTTCGTACGCGGCAACGCCACCGTGTCAGACCGGTCGCTTCAGACACTCCACAAGCGAGAGCCCTTGCTCTACCACAATCTCCCCACAAAAAACGCGCTGGACACCCGTGATCTCCGCACGGATCGCGGCCTGTTTCTCCGCATTGATCTGAAGGGAGACGACCGAAACGGCTCACCGATTATCGGCTATCGGGCGAAGAAGAATAGTCACGTCATCGATCTGTCAAAGGTCGGCCACTATGCGGCGCTCGATTTTTGGGAACCCCTGTCCCGCCACCGCCAGGACAGTCTCCTCTTGGAACCGGAGGAGTTTTACATTCTCGCGTCGAAAGAACGGATTCGCGTTCCCGCCGGCTACGCGGCCGAGATGGTCGCCTTCGAAGCAGCCTGTGGCGAGTTACGGACCCATTACGCCGGGTTTTTC
>DASVEA010000068.1:0-4641 GCA_036380815.1 Nitrospiraceae bacterium | reverse complement strand
TGTTATGCCCAGACCGGCGTTCAAGAGCTGCGCACCATTCCCGGAATCGATCTCATCGTCGGCAATCAATTCAAATGGGACTTACCGTCATTTCTTCCAGCCCCACATGCCCTGAAGAAGCAGCCAGACCCGGAAGTACTCCATACTCGCACCATCGACCGAGAGGATTTCACCCTACCGGAGTATGGCAATCCAGACTCCACCAGAGCGCTGCTCAAGATCCAGGACGGTTGCAACGTGATGTGCAGCTTCTGTCTCATCCCCTTCGCGCGCGGGCATGAGCGGAGTCGCCTTTTGGATGACGTAATCCGAGAAGCTGAGATCCTCGTGGCAGGAGGCTACCGGGAGATTGTGCTGACCGGCGTCAACATCGGGCAATATCGCCAGGGTGAGCTCGATCTGGTCGGGTTGATCGCACAATTGGAGACGGTTGAAGGACTCGAGCGAATCAGAATTTCGTCCATTGAGCCGACGACGATCACGAACGCCCTCTTAGATCGGATGGCTTCCTCATCGAAGCTTTGTCCCTATCTCCATATTCCCCTGCAAAGCGGAGACGACACCATCTTGTCGTCCATGAATCGTCCGTACAATGCTGAAGAGTTTATCCATCTGATCCGCCGGGCCGTGGCGGCAATTCCCCACCTCGGGCTGGGGACTGATGTCATGGTCGGGTTTCCCGGAGAATCTGAAGAAGCATTCGAGCAGACTCTGGGTATCGCGCGCGAGCTTCCTTTCTCCTACTTCCATGTCTTTACCTATTCGCAACGGCCTGGCACCGCTGCCACGAAGTTGTCCGACCAGGTGCCGATCGGAATCGCTCGGCAACGTGCGAAGATATTCGCCGAGCTGTCCCGCCATAAACGCCTGGACTTTGCGGAACGCTACGTCGGATCCAACGTGTCCGTCCTGTTCGAGTCAGGAGTAATGGACGGGTACAGGCTGGGGGTGACCGGAAACTTCTTAAAGGTGGGCGTTCCCTCAAACATCGACCTCACCAATCACCTGAAAGAGGTGCGAATTATCGGAACGTCGGACCGTTGGGCGTTGGGTCAGCTGATAGCGGAGCGTCAGCCCATGCATAGGGTGCCGGTTCTATGAAGTCTAATTCCACACCACCTCACGTGCATCTTGAAACCTTCGGCTGTCAGATGAACGAGTACGACTCAGAACTCGTTCGCTCGCTGATGAAACAGGATGGATTCGTGTTTACCGACGAGCGAGAACGTGCAGACGTGATCCTACTGAACACCTGCGCGATCCGCGAGAATGCCCACAATAAAGTCTATAAGCACTTATCTGAACTCAAGAAACTTAAGCGGCAACGTTCGTTGGTCGTGGGCGTTTTGGGTTGTATGGCGCAAAACCTGAAAGAGGAACTGACGGACATTCAGCCGCTGGTCGATGTACTCGCCGGCCCTGATGCCTATCGTCAGTTGCCGGTGTTGATCCGCAACGCGATGCTCTCGCAAGAAGAGGGCGTGGATCAGAAGGAACTCGCGGTCGACCTTTCGGAATATGAAACCTATCACGATATCGCACCTGACCGGAACGACGGGGTGAACGCCTGGATCGCCGTCATGCGAGGATGTGACAACTTCTGCAGCTTCTGCGTGGTCCCCTACACTCGGGGGCGTGAACGTTCCCGCAAGCCAGAGGGAATCGTTCAGGAAGCTCGCCGTATCGCAGAGCAAGGATTCAAGCAGATCACGCTCTTGGGGCAAAACGTCAATTCGTACCGATTCAGCGACTGGGATTTTGCACGATTGATCACGGCCGTCGCGGACGTGCCCGGCATCGAACGTGTACGGTTCACGTCCCCGCACCCCAAAGACTTTCCGCCCTCATTGTTGGAAGCCGTCGTGTCCCACCCCAACATCTGCAAGCAAATTCATTTACCACTGCAATCCGGCAGCGACCGCATGCTCGACTTGATGAATCGCACCTATACGAACAAAGAGTATCGTGCCTTGGTCGACCGTATCCGCACCCTGCGATCTGACATCGTCCTGACCACCGATATCATTTGTGGTTTCTGTGGGGAAAGCGACGCGGAGTTTGCCGAGACATACCGTCTTGTCGAGGAGATACGGTTTCACTCAGCGTTTATCTTTAAATACTCCGAGCGAAAGAACACCATTGCCGCGCGCAAGTTTTCAGACGACATTTCCGAGCAGGTAAAGACCGAACGAGTGACGCGACTCTTTGACCTTCAACGGAACATTTCCTACGAGCGTAACCGGGAATATCTCAAGACGACAGTCCCCGTCTTGGTCGAAGGGAACGCCAAACGATCCGCCGCGCAGGGCATGGGAAAATCGGATGGCAACATCACCGTCATCTGGGACAAGTGCGTGATCCCCTCTCAACCGGGAGACATGATTCCCCTTGCCATCTACGATGCGTCCTCCACAACGTTGTATGCGGAACGCCCGTCGGCACGTTGAATCGTTGGGGCCTGCCCTACTTCCCCAGGAATCATTTCTGTAGAGTACGCTCCAAAAACGGACACTTCTGAACAAGATCTGGTTGTGAATCCCCCACCCCCTCGCGGCGCTCAAGAAGTGAGTTATGGTTGCCATCCGCATGATGATCCGCAGTGGAACGGGAGCTTTCCTTTCCGAAATTCATGAAATAACTCGGCACGCTGTTACGATTTTATACTGCATTATCATATGCCTAGACTCATTACTTCCTATGCTTATCTTTGTCCCCATTCAGTCAGTCCATGCTGTAACAATTCCCACCTTCTCCTGATACTACCCTAGTGCATCACCGAGTCTACTTCATCCCAACTAGAGGCATAATCTTTGCTATCCAATGAGTCACCTATGCATGACCGTACACACTCACTCTTTGGAGGCGGGGCATGGTCGAGAATCAAGATCACAACGTAAAAGAAAAAACAGATACCTCCATGAGCTTGGAAACCATCATTGCGATGGGACTCTTCGGATGGATTGCACTGAGCATGGCACTGATGGGCCTGGGAATCTGGTAATCCCCATAGGCACAACGACATTGCATCTCGCCACCGATAACACACACACCCGTTCTGAAAGAAGGAGAGTCGCGATGAAGAGCTATCTCTCGCTCACGCTAACAAATGTGCGGAGCCCGATCATGCAGAGCCTTGCTGGGATCGCCGCCTGTGCCCTCGTCTTCAGCAGTTGCGCCGGTGGGACAAAGCTCGCTCACAATGCAAAGGGGAGCGTATATTTGGAAGAAGTGACCGATTGGTCGTTTGAAGCCAGCCATCCCGCGGTGGTCGATCAACTGACCATCACAAAGATCGTGAAAGGGTTATATAGCAATGGCGGTATGAGCGGAACTTCTAGAACGTCCGTTGGTGGCAGCAAGCCGATGAGAACTTTCAGCGATGAGGATGCAGAATTTCTCTCTCCCCTGCTCGCACAAGGCTTATCAAAGGCGAAACCCGAACAGCTTGTTGGGTTCCGCGTATCCTCATCGGCAGGGTCAGGCTCTGAACCCACCACGGGCAGTATTTACGTGCACAATGGATCGATCTACTTGACCGTTGGGAGGGGTGCCAAGCCGACTGGTTTTATGCCTGAGTCGGCTGCACGCACAGAACCGGCTCCGGCCTATGCCGCCGGTGGTGCACTCGACGCCATGACGATGATCATCGACTACCATGCACTGACCAGGGCGCCGATGCCCGCCGACATGCCGATCGCAAAAGCCACGCCGATCACTCCGATTGCCCCCACAATGGTGGTCTCTCCGACTAAAGCTCAGGCAGTCTCCGACAGTGCGAGCCAGGGACCGGGAGAGGGCGAATTAATGGCTCAGAAACTCAGTGACTCGAAGATAGCAAAAGAGGCGCTCGCCAAGAAGGATTCCGAGATCAGCCTGCTTCGCAAAGAATCGGAATGGATGAAACGAGAACTGCGGGACCGAGATGAGGAAATAAAAGCGCTCAGGGCGACCAAGGTATCCGCTAAAGCGGCACCGAAGAAGAAATCGGCACAGGCGACACGGACTCGCTAGCCTGCCTCAGTCGACATTCAGTAACTCCGGCTGGAGCAAGACCACTTCACTGGATAGGGGTTGTCGGAAATTCATCCGGCAATAGCAGGCATACGTCACATACGTATCTTGTAGGCAGTACCGAGCCAACTCAAGTCCCTGTCCTTTCTCCCACATCTCTGCAACCTGAGCTCCACTGCCCGATTTAGTTTCGACGTTCAGCGCTCGCGCCAGCACATCGAGTTTCACCCACCCACGCGTATCCCAATTGCTCCAGATTGCCATCGTGTCGTAAACCGGTTCCGTGCGGAACTTGGCAAGGTTGACGTCCAGACTCGGCTTGACTTGGTGGATGATCGATCGCTTCTTTATGAACGGGAGATCGAAGCCCAGACCGTTATGGGTGATGAAGAGAGACGGGCGGTTCTGACTCACACGGCTCCAGAATTGTCGCAGCAACTCCCGCTCATCTCCGCCATACCAGGCCACCGACCCACGCGGCTCAAGCTGGTCAGAAAATTCTAACAGGCCGATACAGACGATCTGACTGAACGTGCCGTCAAAGGCGGACTTCGCATATTGTTCATCCTCGGCACGTCGTTGAGCGTCGGCAGCCCCCGCCGTAAACAAATCATAGCCCTCGCCTGCCGG
>DASVEA010000067.1:0-2834 GCA_036380815.1 Nitrospiraceae bacterium | reverse complement strand
AATCTTCGGTGCGTACTTTTGACGCAGCCTGTCCGATTGTTTGTCCCGAGCTTCACGACCGGATTGTTGCAGCCGCACACGGAAGTCCCTCTCGGATTCACCAGGCTTCGAGTTCTCTTTCGTACTAGGGCTCTTCAACAGATCGACTTTCCGGGTGCGGAATAGCCACCCGGCGAAGTCCTTATTCCAAGCTTCATAACTCTTGGCCTTGCTCGCCGCACTGGGAACAGACCCGAACTGCGCACCGTCTGAGGGCAATGACTCCAGATCAGCCAGGGCCAGCCCGGATTCCGCCGCACGATCCCAATTCACCGCCACCGCACCATCCGAGATCGGCGCAAGCAGGGTCACATCCTGGGTCACATCGACGCCGGTCTTGCTGTCCGACATCCGCACCTGCGAGGCAGCAAGCAGCATTGGCTGATAGATCAACGCGCTGCCGCTCGGCTGGCTGCCTCGGATAGGGATAAAATGCTGCGGCACTTCGGGAGGCAACATGGGCCTCTGCCGGTGAGGGGTGAGGGGTGAGAAGTGATGCGAGGGCTCTAAGGCTTCCGTCCCCTTACCCTTTACCCCTAACCCCTTACTGGCCTTGAAAGGATCCATGAGTGTCTTGATCTGCGTCCGCGTCAGTGGCCCTCGAAGATAGGACAGCGTCCACCTTGTCTGAAAAACCTCCGGAGCATCTTCGTGGACATTGTTCATGAGAAAGACACGATTACCGAGGCCGGCGAGAAGCTGTTCCATCCCCTGTTTATCGAACTTCTTCCCAGAGCTTGCCGATGCGCCCTCCAGCCCCTCCAACACGCGCGCCTTGTCTCGCTCAGTTTGCAGCCGTCCGATGAACCAGGTGCCGGTATTCGCCAAACCTTTGTAGTCCAGATCAACGGGGTTCTGTGTCGCCAACACCACGCCCAGACCGAACGCGCGGGCCTGCTTCAGCAACGTCAGCAACGGTTGCTTCGACGGCGGATTGGCGACCGGCGGGAAATAGCCGAAGATCTCGTCCATATAGAGAATGGCGCGGAGGCTGGTCGTGCCGGATTGCGCCCGCACCCAGCCGAGCGTCTGGCTCAAGAGCAAGGTCACGAAAAACATGCGTTCCGCATCGTTGAGATGGGCGATCGAGAAAATGGCAAGCCGCGGCTTGCCCCCTGGCGAATGGAGCATCTGGCCCACATCAAGCGCTTCGCCTTCCAACCAGGCAGAAAATCCGGGCGCAGCTAATAAGTTATTTAGCTGCATGGCGAGGGCAAAGCGTTCCTTCGAGGGATAGAACGAATCCAGATCCAAAACGCCGATCTTGGCAACTGGCAGAGTCTGGATCTGCTGGATCAATGTGGCCAAATCCAGATCCTGTCCTGCCTTCCAGGTGTGATCGAGGATCGTCGAGAGGAGAATGTGCTCCCGGCTCTTGATGGGGTCGGCCGCTACACCAATGAGACCCAAGAGACTCATCACCGTCGTGCTGATCCGCTCGCGCAGCATCTCGGCATCGTCCAGAATCTCCTGCGACGGCGCCGCAAAGGACTTGAGGATGGAGACGGGAATGCCTGCATTGCTGCCAGGCGTATAGACGACTACATCTGCGGCATCACGTAGCTTCTGAATCCGCTCGCCGCTCTGACCCCAATCCCCCAAGCCTTTCTTCCACATCTCGGCTTGCTGCGTCGCATAGTCCGCCGGGGAGAGCCCCTTCTTGCGGGCATCGTCTTCATTGATCCAGGGCTCGAAATCCTCGCCACGGAGCTGAGGAAACGTCAGCATCAAGTTCGCCAGATCCCCTTTGGGATCAATCACGATAGCGGGGATGCCGTCTATCGCCGCTTCTTCGAGCAGTCCGATGCAGAGGCCGGTCTTGCCGCTGCCGGTCATCCCGACACAGACCGCGTGGGTCACCAGATCTTTCGAGTCGTAGAGCAACCAGCCTGGCTTTGCTTGCTTGGTCGCGAGATCATACGGCCGCCCTAGATAGAAGACGCCGAGCTTTTCGAAATCTTCTGCGGAACCACCACGACTTGGTGCAGTTGGAACCTTTGCCGGTTCCGTTGCCCTAATCGAATCTTTTTTCTTTGTAGCCATGGCTCTGCACTCCATAAATATAAGGGACGCAGCTCACGCTAGAGTAATCACTTCCCGGATCGTTTTCAATTAAGCGCTGGTGAATGTGTGGTTGGGCCATTGGCGCCGTCGGCCGCATTCGCCCATTCATTCTTTGTGGTATGGAAGGGCTGATCTTTCGGGAATCGACATCGCAGCCACAGGAAGATAACAGCCAAGAGACTGCCGCTGTGCGACGGCATGCGACCCTCCGTCGCGCTTTAGAGGAGCACGCGGCCAACAGTAAGCAGGGGACATGAGCAGTCTCTGTCCATCGCAGGATGGCGACTCCCGGAATATCCGCCCTTCGTCACCCCAACTCCGTACTGCTCCGAGTCTTCAACCCACCCCTGGTTCCTTCAGCACCTGTCCCGCATACGACGGCTTCGACAAGCCGATTGAGCATATAGCCCGCCCTTCGCCTGTCGCCGTGCCCGGATCCCAGGAGCCTAGCCCGCATTATTCATGACAGTTCGTCGCGAAATCGCTGAGCCGCATCGCGAGACTGGCGCGCGGAGTCCTAAGGACCTGAGGCGTACTCGTGCAGTACGTTGAAGGTCCGAGCGGCGAGCCCGCCAGCCGAAGGCTCGTCGTAGCAGCGGATCGGCGATTGTAGCAGAAGTGTTCATGAGTAATGGGGGTTAGATCAACGCTGACCGCTCATTATATATCGAATGTGCCGCGAAGTTACTCCTGACTCTTTGTTATACTGTCGCCATGTTGGCACGTATGCT
>DASVEA010000066.1:0-2752 GCA_036380815.1 Nitrospiraceae bacterium | reverse complement strand
CTTTTGCGCCCCATCTGACGGAAGAATTATGGGAGGTGCTGGGCCACAGGCCGAGCGTCTCCCAACAACCTTGGCCGATCTTTGACCCGGGGCTGACGATAAGTGATCGGTTGACCATTCCGATCCAAGTGAATGGAAAGTTGCGGGCCAAACTCGACGTGGGCGCCGACGCCACTGAAGAACAGATCAAAGAGCTGGCCCGTGCGCAGATTGCGGTGTGGCTGCAGGGCAAGGAGCCGAAGAAAATTGTGTATGTCGAAAAAAAACTGATGAACTTTGTCGTCTAAGGAAGTGCTGCGTGCTGAGACCAGTGACCAGGAATAGTGCGATTCGGAACGAGAGGGTGCACCCCCTTTCCATTCTCAGCACTTACGTCTTAGCACTATGTCTCTCCCTAGCCCTACTGAGTGGCTGTGGCTATCAATTCCGCGTGGAGGGAGCCGGACCTACGATTGGGGGGACGGCAGCGACCTCCTCTCCTACGTCACCGCCACCGCGGATGGCAGTCCGGACCTTGGAGAATAAGACTTTCGAACCAAACCTAGAGGTCCGCTATACCAACTATCTGCGCCACGAGTTTTCGTCTGGCAGTGGGGCGCAGATCGTTCCGGATTCCGAGGCGGCAGATCTTGAGCTGTCCGGGCAAATCCTCTCCGTCAGTCTTCCGACGCTCAGCTTTAGCCAGACCACCACGCTCGAAAGCCGCGCAGAGGTCTTCGTGATGGTTAAGGTGGAGGAGACCAGGACGAAACGTCTCGTGTGGGCGCAAACGGCTAGGGGCGCCTCGGAGTTCTACGTGACGTCCGATCTGCAATTCAACCGCGTCCTGCAGAACCGGGCCTTGGAGCAAGCCGGCCGTTTCATCGCCGAGGACTTAGCTTCCCGCTTTCTGCTCCAGTTGGAATCGGGTCAGCTGGCAAAGCAGCCCGCGCTTCCAGCATCGGACAACGCGGACACCAACATCAAATAAATCGGATATCCACTATGGCCTCAACCATCTCTCACGCCCAACTCCACGCGCAGCTTGCGCAAGGAACGGTCGCGCCGTTCTACGTGGTAGTCGGCGAAGAAGATTTGCTGCGCGATATGGCTCTGGGTGCGCTGAAGACCGCGTTGTTGGGAGAGGGTGAGAGCGACTTCAATTGCGACCTGTTCTATGGAGACGACGCGAGCGGGGCAGAGATTGTCACCTGTGCCTCGGAAGTAGCCGTGTTCGCGGCTCGGCGAGTGGTGGTGGTGAAAGCGGCCGATAAACTTCCCGTCCGCGAGTGCGACGCGATCCTCCCCTATCTGAAGGAACCGAATGACTCCACGGCCGTGATCTTCGTCGCGCCGAAACTTGACGGACGGTTCAAGTTCACGCAGGCCTTAGCGCGGGCTGCTGTGACGGTCGATTGTTCTCCTCTCAGGGAGGCGCAGTGGCTTCCTTGGCTCAGACAGGATGCTGAACGGGTCGGGGTCCGGCTCAACGAGGAGGCGATAGAGTTGCTCAAAGAGGCCTGTGGTGGCTCGCTCTACTCGGTCCGGCGTGAACTGGAAAAGCTGGCTGCGTATGTCTCGCCCGGCCAAGCTGTCACCGCTGGCGATGTGGCGACGTTGCGTGGAACGGAGCCTGGCGCTTCGGTGTTTGATTTGACGTTGGCGATCGGTGGGAAAAATCGCGGGCGGGTGTTGGCGATCCTGGCCAGGAATCTGGAAGCGGGGGAGGCTCCACTGAGAATCCTTGGCTCACTGGCCTGGCAATATCGGAGATTGTGGAAGGTCAAGGAAGTGGTACGGCAAGGGGGCCGTGAGGTGGAGGCCGCTCGGACCTTGCGCATGGATCCTAACAAGGTGCGAGCATTTCTCGAGCAATTTCCTGACGCCCATATGCATGAGGCGCTTCGGTTATTTTTGAATGCCGATGCCAAGCTGAAGGGTGGAAGTGGTGGACGTCCTGCGCGAATTCTTGAAGACGTGTTGTTGCGGTTATGTGATCGTGCGCAGCCGAACCCAGCCCCACCCGCTTCGAGCCGTGGTTCTGAGGTGCCGCAACCGGTGCGGGCGAGAACCATATCGAACGTGCGAACGATTACGAGCGGGAAGCAGACAAGGAGTTAACGTGGAGCGTGAGACGGGCAATCCGGCGCGAAGCCGTGTTCGGTTTCATCACACCTTTCGTCACAGCCTTGCCGAGGGCCGACGTGGCTTGGCGCAGGGATACCGTCGCATCCTCAACCTTCTTCTCAGCCACGGCCGCTTGGACTTTCTTTACGAGGCTCTTGAGGGCACCCAGCGTCGCACGGTTACGGTTGTGCCGTTTAACGGACTGGCGGGCTCGGCGAATGGTCGATTTATGTACAACCGGCATAGTAGGCTCCGATGGAAGAGAGCAACTGTGTATCATATGGCTCAATGACGCGTCAAGGTAAGCCATTCTTCAAAGGAACAAGCCCATGTCAACCATCATTGCTCGTGACCGCTTAATCTTGGCCCTCGACGTTCCCTCAAGCGCTGAGGCTGATCGGCTTCTCGATCGCGTGCAGGATCAGATCGTGTTTGTGAAGGTCGGCCTAGAACTCTACACTGCCGCCGGACCGGAGATGGTCCAACGCCTGATCATGCGAGGAATGCGGGTGTTTCTGGATCTCAAGTTTCTCGATATCGAAGAGACTGTTCGTCGGGCCACAGCGCGGGTTGCGGCGATGGGGGTGGAATTCTTAACGGTCCATGCAAACCGCAAGGCGTTGGCAGCAGCCGTCCAAGGCCGTGG
>DASVEA010000065.1:0-4905 GCA_036380815.1 Nitrospiraceae bacterium | reverse complement strand
CTTCCGCCCATGGGAGCCGACCACGATGAGGTCGTAGCTATTCCCCACATCGCACACGGTGGAGACAGGATCACCCATACGGACATCGGTGGTGACATTGAACTGTGGGCCGGCCAACGCCTCAGCTGTGTCTTGCACGACCTGCTGAGCCTGCCGGTTGTGTTCTTCAGACCAGCTTTTAAACCCCAACATCAAATTGGGCTCGACCATTGCGAGCGAGGGGACGACCGAGAGGATGGTGACCGCGACTGGGTTCTTGAAGGGGTGCGACGTCAGCCACGTGTGCAGGCGGGTTGCATCCTCGATGCCTTCCACCGACATGAGGACGCGACCGACGGGGCGAGCTTTTCCTTTCACGATCAAGGTCGGCACCGTGGCATGGAGCAGGATGCGGTGCGAAATGCTGCCGGCAAACACTTCAGTCACCCGGTTGTGATCGTGGGTGCCCATTGCGATGAGGTCGGCTTTTACCGCGGCGGCGCTGTCGAGAATGAAGGCGGCCGGGTGCTGGACTTCGCACAACGTCCGGATGGAGGGAGTCTCAGCAGGCAGCAGGGTTCGGCAGCGTTCAACAGCCTGGCGACCGGCCTCTATTAAGGCCTGGCGGAATTCGTCGTACCCTTGCAGATTGACTGCCCCGGCCACCATGGGAGATTGCAACATGCCAAGATCCACGCCATGTACGAGCACGACGTCGTCCGGCCGGTAGAGTAACCCGATCTGTTCCACAGCAGCAAAGGCTTCGTCCGACCAATCCACACCGGCTACGATTCTCATTGCAGTCTCCCATTCAGAATATCGGGTGCGGCGCCGTGCCGAACGGCAAGACCCGTGGGGTTTCGCCGGCATTTCCGCAAATGCGCCAGACGCCTCCCTCACGCATCCATCGACCGGGACAGGACCACATCACTCTTCTCCTCAACGGTTGGGACCAGGGCTCAGCAGGTCCATGTGACCCGTATGAATTGTTCATCCTGGTCGTAATGCAACTCCAGCACCCCGTGGTAGGCATGTTTCAGCGCCTCGCCGATTCGCCGGGGCAGATGGGTATCGGTCGTCGAAATAATCAGACCCTCAGGCCGTGATTCAATAGCCATGATCCGGGAAAGCGGGTGTTCCTTTTTCTCTTTCTCCTCCGTGTTCTTGACGACGCCGATCAGCTGTTCGTGCTGGGTATCTTTGAACGGCCCTGTGATCGTGACGAGGCCCTTGGGGTAGATATCGTGGATTCGGTGACAAGCCGGGCAGAGTGTCTCGTGCGCGCCTGCCGGTTTCGCGTCCCAGGTCCACCGTCCTTTGTGAAAGACTGCCCCGCAGGTGGGACAGGCCGTGGGCTCCTTGAGCTTCCCCGGCAGTTTATAGGTGTCGTGTTCGTCCTCCTGATACGTTTGGTCTCTGCGCGCTCCCAGCCCTGACGGGATCTTGGAATGTGTGGACATGTGACGGCGCACCTTCCTTCCTTGGCTGACAAGACGTCTTATGAGGCTGGTGAGGAGGGCGCGCGTTCGAGCATCGCCTCTTCGGCCAGATTGAGGTACTCCACGACGTCGCGATCCTCGACTTGCGCGAAGTCCACAAAGAAATTCCCTACGGCCTCGAACGGGTCCGGGGTCATGAGAACCACCAACTCGTCCACATGTGCGCGGACTTCACGGATCGTTGACGGGGGGCCGACCGGAATCACTCCCACCAGACGGTGAGGCTGCAAGCCTCGGATCGCGAGTGCCGAGGCCATGAACGTCGAGCCTGTGGCGATGCCGTCGTCCACCAAGAGCACGGTGCGGCCCGTGAGGTGAGGGAGCAGCCGTCCCTGCCGGTACAGGTCCTTGCGCCGAGCGATTTCTTGCTCTTGGACATGGATCAACCGGTCCAGCTCATGCCTGGATAAACCAAATGCGCTGACCGCCTCTTGATTCAGATAGCGCGATCCCGTCTCGGCCACTGCCCCAATCGCATACTCGGGATTGCCCGGCGCACCGATCTTGCGCGTAATAAACACATCGAGCGGGACATGGAGGGCGAGGCTGAGTTGATAGCCCACGGCCACCCCGCCGCGAGGAAGAGCCAGAACCAATGCCGTTGGATCATTGCGGTATTGACTCAACTTATCGGCCAGCATCCGGCCTGCTTCTTCGCGATTGCGGAACATCACGCGTCTGCTTCCTTCGATCCAGGGCCTTGATCCTGTTCCCTCATAGGATTCCGTGCGTGACTCCCACGCCGATCAGAAACATGGCGAGCATGACCAGCGTTGCGATCAGCCACCACAGATGACGATGGGATCCCGTGGTCTCGTGATGCCCATGAATGTCCCACGGAACTTCAAGATAGTGAGGGTGTCTGAACATCGCACACCTCCTTTCGGTCGTCCTCAGGAGACCTTCACTTCGATCGATTTCGGCTTCGCCTTCTCCGACTTGGGCAGGTGCACTTTCAAGACCCCCTCTTTGTATTCCGCACTGACCTTGCTACCGTCGGCATCTTCCGGCAAGGTGAAGCTCCGCATAAAGCTCCCGTAGGCCCGCTCGACACGGTGGTACTTCTTCCCTTTTTCCTCTTTCTCATACTTCCGCTCGCCGGAGATGCTCATCACGTCGTCCTGGACCGTCAGTTTGACGTCTTCTTTCTTCACTTCCGGCAGATCCGCCTTGATGAGATATTCCTTGTCGTCCTCTGTAATGTCGACGAGCGGCGACCATTCGGCGACGGTCATGGCTTCCTTGCCGGCCTCGGTCCGAACAGCGGGGCGCCCCAAGTAGGTCGAGAGGCGCTGCTCCATATCCTCCAAATCTTTGAAGGGATTCCAGCGCGTCTTCATCGGTTCCCAACGAGTTAAAGCAGACATACGATAACCTCCTTGTGATTATGATGGGAGTGAGCGTCGATCAGGCCGACCGTCCTGCCGGTGCGGGAAGGTCACAGTATAAAGGCCCCGGCCCCTGGGCACGAGCATGAGTTCGCCGATTCGGCTCAAGCGGTCGATGGCGAGAAACACTTGGTTCCACGTAAGATCAGTACATTGACGCGTGATGTCTTCGAGGTCGCAGGCATGGGCTCTGTGCACGATGTCGATCAATTGATCTTCCACGGGCGTGTGTTGTGCCATGCGCCACCTTTTGGGGAACAGAATGCAATGCTAGAGTCACAATTATGCATTGTCGGTGCCACAGGATAGCCTCGTGTGAAAGCAGAGAGAGAAGTTCGGTAGCACAGGGAGTTACAGGCTTGAGGCATGAAAGAGAGAACTGTACCATCCGGCAGGTTGAGGAGTTTCGGGTCAGTGACAAGTCAGAGGACTGTTGCCAAATTCCTCAGTGAAGGGAGGGATACCGTTTCTCGCGAGAGAATCCTGCTAAGGGTCGCAACACTGACGGGAGGAGGAACTACGTTCCCTTGTCTTTCCGTTGGAGGTGCGGATCGGGAATGACGTTCCCACATTCAACACAGAGCACCTTGCCTGCCTTGCGTTCCTCCTCCGAGACGCAATCGGAGATCAGACGTCTATGCGTACAAGTGCAGGGCGGGCTCATTGGGAGAGGCCGTGGGGCTTGTTCTGGTTCTTTGAGGTTCACGGTGCACCTCTGGGACGGCAAGTAGGAATTGCTAGCAGATATGCGCTATCGTAATTATGTTGTATCCGCAATGCAAGACAGAAAATATGGGAATGTGGACGGTTCCCTGCTGATGCTGAGCGTGGCGACTAATTGAAGTAATTACATGAGCTTATGACGTGCGAGACAATGGCTGTGGTGACTGGTGAAGGACGATCACGGAATGGAGAAACGCATCGAGGCGGGGTCTCTCATTGGCTTTCCTTGGAAGAGGGCCTTCACCGCATCAGGCTGGGGTGAGGGAGATGCGCTGCGTTAGCCCGCATTATTCATGACGGTTCGTCGCGAAATCGCTGAGCCGCGTTGCGAGACCAGCGCGCGGAGCCGTGAGGACCCGATGCGTACTCGTGCAGTACGTGGAGGGTCCGAGGGGCGAGCCCGCTGGCCGAAGGCTCGTCGTAGCAGCGGATCGGCGATTGCAGCAGAAGTGTTCATGAATAATGCGGGCTAGGTACTGCGGAGGAACCGGGGCTTGTCTCTGACGGACACCATCTTCACCAGGTCCCGCACAGACAAGAGACCCACGACCTTGTTCTCTTCCGTCACTGCGAGGTGGCGAATCCGTTGCTCGGCCATGAGCCGACTGGCGTCGCGAACGGTGCGGTTGATGTCAATTTGAATCAGGGGATAATTCATCACGGCCCCGACGTGGGTACTGCTCGCAGGGAGACGGGCCGCGATCCCTTTCCTCACCACGTCGGTCTCGGTCACGATCCCGACCATTTCTCCAGCCTCAATCACGAGGAGCGAGCCGATCCGATTCTCAGCCATCGTCTGCGCCGCCTCCAGCACTGTCCGTTCACTCGCAATGGTCTCCATCGTCGTTCGCATGAGCACGCTGAGGGGCCGGTATACATTGTCAAGGTCACGGATGGGACCCCCCTCTGAATCGACAAAATGGCGCGCGAGATCTCGCATCGAAATGATCCCGACGATTTCATCCTTGTCCGAGACGCAGAGATAACGGACATGGTTCGTTTCCATCAGATGGCTCGCATCCAGCATAGGACGATCCGCCGTGATCGTCAGCAGCGGACTGGTCATGATCTGATCCACCATGGTGAAAGAAGGATCCATTCCTTTGGCGAGCGCATTCCGAATCAGGTCCGTCTCAGTCACGATACCCGACCTGCGGGACATACGACCCTCTGCATCGGTCGACTCTACCAACAGGGAACCAAGACTTTTCTCCCGCATACGCTCGGCAACCTCCACGATCGTGGTCTCGGGTGGGGTGACCTCCAAGTATCGAGGCATGAAATCCCCGACCGTGCCTCCTGACCGAACAGTCATA
>DASVEA010000064.1:0-2522 GCA_036380815.1 Nitrospiraceae bacterium | reverse complement strand
CGTCGATAAGACCGGAGTGTTGGCAAACGTGTCTTCCGCGATTGCGGAATGCCATGCCAACATCAGCCGTGCCGAGATCACGACGCGGGAGGATCAGAAAGCTGTGCTGGATTTTGTCGTGGAAGTTTCAGACACCCACCATCTCGATCAGGTGCTCAAAGCCGTTGAACGTGTGGATGGGGTGATTACGGCAAGGCGGATGCGGGCCTGGCAGGAACGGTCCTAGCTAGCAGGACGCTGAAAAAGTCCGCCAGCTTCGTTCTCGACTCGTCGAAATCCTCAACGTACCCCAGAGGTTACGCCTCCGGTTTCAACTCGCCTGCGGCCTTGCTGGACGAACTATTTGAGCGTCCTGCGTGGGGGAGCCAGCTACGGGAGTCGGAATTGAAGTTTCGATCCCCGCTGCAACTTCAAACTCTCAGCTCGGCCCCCCGCGAGTTCCAAGACATAGAGCGCGTCCTCATTTGGCCGATATTGGGGGCAGCTATCGTCTGTTCTCGTGCAGATCGGGACGCTTTGTTCTATGTGGATGATCTGCTTTTTCTCATTCATCCAGATGAGATCGAGCGGGATCTTTGTGTTTTTCATCCAGAACACCCAGGCCTGCGCCTGCGAGAACGTAAAGAGCATGCCGCGGTCGGCGGCTAAATGCTCGCGGTACATCAATCCCTCTGCACGTTTTTGAGGCGTGTCGGCCAACTCTGCATGAATGATGGTACCCCCGGGGAGGGCAATCGGGATTAGCCCTGGCGGGGCCGGATCGTTTCCCGCCAGGGTATAACAGGGGAACGAGAAGAGGAGGATGAAGAAAAGCGCAAATGATCGGCTTCGTTGCACGGCGGCATCCTATCGGCCCACTGGAAACGAGTCAAGCCGGCGGCCGCGAGCGTCTTGCAATCGCGCTGTCGCCTATGCCATTCTCGGCCAGGACAAACAAGGGATGGGCGCATGAAAGAGACGCGGAAAGTGCATTATGTCAAGGGCGTGTTCGTTTGCCCGAAGTGTCGGCAGTCATACGTGCAAGAAAAGTGGATCGAAGAATGGCGGGTTCGATGCCACAAGTGCGACTATCGCGGAACGTTGACGGAAGTCTCCGTTGAAGAACGGATGGAAGAAGAAATTGTCCGTCGTTGAATAGGCGCCAATCCTGCGCGCCGTTTCCTTCTCTCTGTGAGTCGATGTTTTTGCCTTTCACCTCTATTTCACGTCTCCTCCTCATTGGCTCCCTGCTTCTGTGTGCCCTTCTTCTGGTGTTGGGCATTGGCTCTGGCGAGACATTTGCCGACGAGCCGATTCCGCTGGTGAAGGTGCTCGTGACCTACCATTCGCTCTCCGGCAATACGGAACGCATGGCCGAAGCGGTGGTCGACGGCGTGAAGAGCGTGTCCGGCGCCGAGGCTCTGTTGAAACGAGTTGGCAAGGTGACGGCGGACGATTTGTTCTCTGCCGATGCGGTCGTGGTCGGCTCGCCGGTCTATTGGTCGAACATGTCGGGCGAGGTGAAAACATTCTTCGACAACTGGCAGTTTAAATTCGGTGTGTTCCCCGAATTCAAGATGAAGAATAAGATCGGCGCGGCCTTTGCCACGGGTGGTCAGGTGTCGAGTGGGAAGGAAGTGACGATGTTGACGATCCTTGCCGCGATGCTGGGGAATCAGATGATTGTCGTCAGTGGGGGCGGGGCCTTCGGCGCATCTGCCACCACGGAAGGCGACAGTCCCGGTATCGACAACAAAGAGTTGGCCGACGCCAAGGAATTGGGCCGGCGTGTGGCCGAAGTCGCTGTAATGATGCGGCGAGGTTCTTCTCACTAGGACAGGGTGTGTCCCTTCCTGCAAGCGTGAGCCTTCTTCCTTGTCATTTTCTAATTCAAAACGGACGGCGTCGGTCTACGCGCATGTGGAGCGAGATTGTCCTCGTCGATGGCGAGCGGATTGGTGTAGCAGCAGTCTTGCGGGGGCAGGTGGGGGAGAAGACCCTGTGGTCCAGGCTAGCTTCGCACGCCGTTGGGGGAAGGCACTTGGTGCGCACTCGTCGCGATCTGCGCAAAATCATGAATATTCTTTAAGCAGCGACCGCAACATCCTGCCTCTTTCAGTCCGAACCTCGCTTTGAGTTGGCAGGGCATGACGATGCCCGCCTGTCCTGCTTCACGGACATCCGAATCAGTGATTCCCTTGCAGAGGCAGAGGTACATGGGCTGCATTCCTATATCGTCGAGCAGGATTCTCGCGCGACGGTAACGATTATGATAACCGTTATCAACTGAGATGATGATACTCCCGTCCTGTCCATGTGTCAAGGGGGAAGGTGGCAGGTTCGATGGGGGTGGGCGGGAATATCTATCACCTTGAAAAAATGGGGCGGCTCTACAGCGTTCGTTCCAGCTGATCGACCATCTCGCGGATCGTATCGAACCCCGATTGCCAAAAATCTTCAGAGGCCATATCGACTCCAACCTTGGCGAGAATCGCCTGTGGTGCCTCCGACCCGCCGGTACTCAGCAGATCGAGATATTTTGG